>DATASX010000017.1 GCA_036269075.1 Sporichthyaceae bacterium | reverse complement strand
AAGATCGCGCCCACGTTCATGGTGACATGCAAGGGAGAAACGTGCGCAGCGATCACTCAGGCGACGTGCGGACGGGGCGTCCGGTCGTCCCGGTTGTCCCCGACACCGTCGCCGGAGTGCGAGCTCCACTCGTGCCGCATCTCCGACCCGATGCCGCGGGCGTTGTCCGGACCGCCGTGGTCCCGGAAGTCATGGTCCCGGAAGTCATGGTCCCGGGAGCCGTGGTCCGGACCGCCGTGGTCCCGGAAACCATCGTCCCGGAAGCCGTCGTCCCGATCCCCGGGCCGGTCCGGTCCACCGGGGTGGAAGCCACCGGGCCCAGGGTCGAACGCCACGACGGCCGAAGCCGGTGCGGACGAGGCCGCGCCGGTCGCGAGGACGGCGGCACCGAACATGGCGGCACCGCAGAGCAGGAGCGAGCAGGAACGCTTCATGCCCCCAACGGTGCGGGTCCGTGCAAAACGGGCGCAACGACGCTGCGCCGTCGGGGTAGCCCCTAGTTGGTCGAGACCTCAGCGATCGAGCGGGCCTGGTCGAGCCACTTGGCGATCTCCACCATCAGCCCCAGGTCCGGGAAGCTGTTTGCCCGGAAGTCCTCGGCCATCGAATCGACACCGGCCCGAATGGATCCGGCGCCCGGCACCGGGAGATCGGCGACCAGCAGCGCGACGTCGGACAGACTCTTGTCCAGCCGCGCCAGGATCTCCTGGCAGGCGGGCTGGTTCTCCGCGTCGGCGGCCGCGACCAGGGCCTGGACGTCGTCCATGAAGGCGACGTAACAGGAGACGGCGACCCGGGCGCTGATCACCCAGTTGGGACGCCCGTCCAGGACCTCGGCGGTTGCCGCGTCGAACTGCCGCGCGAACCGCTCCGCCTTCTCCTGCTCGGTCCAGGCCTCGATGCCCACGTCGTCCCCCACACCTCGGTGTCCCGATGTCGGTCGACCCGGGATATAGAGGTTGGACGTATGGCGAAATCGCCCGGGCTCGTCCTTTCGGGCATTCCCGGCCGTCGTTCGGAGGATGCGCAGGCGCCGCGATCAGGTCGAGAACAGGGGATGGATCTTCTGCACGAGTTGGTAGATGCCGTAGCCGAAGGGCACACCGACCCAGATCCAGGTCACCAGCACCAGCAACCGCGGGTCGACGGGCCGTCGGGGTGCGGATTCGTGGCTCATGCGGGCGTTCCGATCGCCGGCGGGACAGTGACTTCCGCGATCTGGCCCGCGTCCGAGGTTCTGTGGAACCGCGGGTTGACCGGGCGGATCAGTTCGTTGCAGAGGAATGCGATCACCAGCAGCCCGATCATCATCCCGAAAGCCGGGGTGTAGATGGACGGGCCCTTGTGGCCGCTGTTGATCCGGTCGTCGGCGATCCGGTTGACGATCAGCGGCCCGAGGACCCCGGCGACCGACCAGGCCGTGAGTAGGCGCCCATGGATCGCACCGACCTGGTAGGTACCGAACAGGTCGCGCAGATAGGCCGGGACGGTGGAGAACCCGGACCCGTAGAAGGACAGGATCAGCATGCAGGCGACCAGGAACAGCGCCTTGTTGTTGTCCTTCGCGGTCAGCACGAACAGGTACAGCAACGCACCGCCGCCCAGGTAGAACCGGTACATGTTCTTGCGGCCGACGTAGTCCGACGCGGTCGACCACAGGATCCGACCGATCGCGTTGGACAGCGACAGGATCGCCACGAACCCGGCCGCAGCCGCGGTCAGCGCCTTGGGCGAGGCGGCATGCGGGAAGAAGTCCTGGTAGATCGGTGCGGCCCGCTCCAGGATCCCGATGCCCGCGGTGACGTTGAAGCACAGCACCACCCAGAGCAGCCAGAACTGCGGGGTCTTGATCGCGTTGGCCGCGGACACGTCCGTCATGCTGGGCGCCACCCGCTTCACCGCGGCGGCGGGCGCCTGCCAGTCGTCGGCGGGGACCCGGACAAGCACCCAGCCCATCGTCATGAACACCGCGTAGCAGACCGCGAGCACCAGGAAGGTCTTCGCGATTCCTTCCTTGGTCGCGGCGGGCGCGATCCCGTGGTAGTGCTGCAGGAGGTTGTTGCTCAGCGGTGACGCGATCAGCGCGCCGCCACCGAACCCACAGATCGCGATTCCGGTGGCCAGCCCGGGCCGGTCCGGGAACCACTTGATCAGGGTCGAGACCGGCGAGATGTAGCCGATGCCCAGACCGATTCCGCCGATGAAGCCGTACCCGACCACGACCAGCCAGAACTGGTCGGTCTCCACGGCCAACGAGGTGATGGACAGGCCGGCGACGAAGAACGCGGCGGACACCGCCATGGCCCACCGGGGGCCCCGGCTCTCCACCTGTCGCCCGAACAGCGCGGCCGAGAGCCCCAGCATCACGATCGCCACCTGGAACGGCAGCGCGCTCAGCGTCCCCGGGCTGTGGCTCCCGTGCAGCAGCGTCGCCTGGAGCGGCTTCTTGAACACGCTCCACGCATAGACCTGGCCGATCGCCAGATGGATGGAGAGCGCTGCCGGCGGAATGAGCCAGCGGCTCCAACCGGGCGGCGCGATGCTGCGTTCACGATCGAGGATCCCGACGCTCATGGCGAACCTCCTCCGACGGTGGCCGGACACTAACGGCGTCGACGGCCCGGTGTGAGATGCATGTAACAGCCGAAACGTCCGGTGCGCCGAAAGGGGGGTTCCGTGCGACAGACGGGTGGGTGTTGGCCGGAAAGACCCCATGCCGGTGCCGGCTTGCGCCGACCCATGGGTCACTTCTACCCCAGCAGCGCGGGTAATTCCTGGACGCCGTACCACTGGAGCTGGTGGTCCTCGATGCCGGAGACAACGAAGGCCGCGTCCTCGTCCCCGGCGTCGGCGGCGGCGATCGACGCGGCCGCGTCCCGGATCTGCTCGGCGACCCCGGGGTCGTCGACGTGGACCGAGGCGAAGTCGGCCACCGGGATCGGTTCGAGTACCGACAGAGCCGCCGGGTGCTGGTCCGGGTCGAGGCGGACCACCCCGTCGACGACGTCGGCGGCGATCACCACCCGCTGCCGCGGCGCGTCCGGATCGGTAGCCAACAGGCGCAGGGAGGCCTCGGCGGCGTCGGTCATCGCGGCGAACTCCAGCTCCTCGGTGTCGCCCGAGGCGTACCACTCGCGCAGCGCCGGGGTCACCGCGAAGGCCGTCGCGGTGGACAGGCCGCCCGCAGCCACCGCCGCCCGCAGCAGCACCAACGTGAGCGGCACGTAGACCCGCATCCAGCCCCCGTCGCCGCACCGCAAACCGACCGGACCAGAACGTATCAGCGGCCCGGCCCACGGACTCCATGTCGATGATCGCGATCCGCAGACTCAGGAGCCTGGATGCCGACCTTCGCCGCCCGCCCTCGACTGGTGCCCGCCCCCTCCGTCGAGCCGCCCTTCGACACAGCTCCCGACTGGCTGCCGGCCCCGCGGCGGCACCAGCCCCTGCAACTGGCGTTCGACCTGCCCGACGCGATCCCCATGTTGCCCCTGCCCCGCTGCGCCGCGCTCCCGTCGGCGCGGCCGGAGCCGCTGGACCGTGACCCCCGGCGATGGTCCGCGACCTTCGCGCAGGCCTTGCTGGAGACGCTGAGCGGTGCCCGCCCGGTCGCGCAACTGGCGACCTGGACAACGCGCCCGGTGCACGGGTTGATCGAACGTCGGGCGGCGCTGGCCGCGGCGCGCGGTCGCGAGGAGCCGGGTGGGCACAACGCCCGGCTGGGCAGGCTGCATCTGTGCCGGCCCTCAGCTCTGGTGGTCGAGGTCGCCGCGGCCATCCACTGGGCCGACCACGCCCGGGCCCTGGCCTTCCGGCTCGAGAGCCGCGGCGGGCGCTGGGTGTGCACCGCGCTGGAACTTGGCTGAGCTGCTGTGGGCGGCACCGGTAGCGTCCCGGGGGTCCGTCGAGTGTCTGGAGACCTGCCCTGTCGAGTTCGAAACTGCCCGCCGCGGTGCTGTGGGACATGGACGGGACGCTGGTCGACACCGAGCCCTACTGGATCGAGTGCGAGTTCGCGCTCGTGGAGTCCTACGGCGGGTCGTGGTCGGAGGATCACGCGCATCAGTTGGTCGGCGGCGACCTGTTGGAGTCCGCGGCCTACATCGCCGAGCACGGCCGCGTGCCGCTGCCGCCGCAGGAGATCGTTCGGGTCCTGCTCGACGGGGTCGTGGCGCGCGTCCGCGAGCACATCCCGTGGCGGCCCGGGGCGCAGGAACTGCTGACCGAACTGGCCACCCTGCGCATCCCCTGCGCGCTGGTGACGATGTCGTGGCGGCGGTTCGCCGAGGCCGTTCTCGACGGCCTGCCGGCAGGCACGTTTTCCGCCCTGGTGACCGGCGACGAGGTCGACCGGCCGAAACCCCACCCGGAGCCGTACCTGTTGGCCGCGCGGATGCTGGGCGCCCGGCCGCAGGACTGCGTGGCGATCGAGGACTCCCCGCGTGGGGTCACCTCGGCCGTGGCCGCCGGGGTTCCGACGTTGGCGGTGAGGCACGTCCTCGGGTTGGAATCCGGTCCGGGGCGCACGGTCGTCGACACGTTGACCGGCTGGACGGCCGCCGACCTCGGCAAGCTGCGCGAGGCCGGCTCCCGCTCCGCCTGACCGGCGCACCCCCCAACCTCCCGTAACGTCAGCGTCAGTTCCGGACCGACGGGTTGGCCGGGGAGGCCTCCACCGCCTCCGCGCGGACCGGCAGTCCCCCGACGACCGCGTCGGCGACCTCCAGACGCACGCGCCGGCCGGTCCCGCCGTCGTCGCCGGGCTCCCCCGGCTCGCCCCATTCCAGCACCGCGGTGCCGCTCAGTTGCAGCATCCGACCGGCCGCGAAATCCGGGACCAGCAGCGCGGCCGAGTCGTCGACGGCCAGGTTCCCGAAGCTGTTGAACATGTTGTTGCCCCGGTAGTCCGGCCACCACAGGCCCGCTTCGTCGACCCGCAGGAATCCCGGCCGGCCGCCACGGTGCGAGGCGTCCGGGCCGAGTTCGGGATGACTGGTTCCGAGGAAGAACGTGTCGGTCGACCGGGCGAACTCGGCGATCTCGGCGGCGGTGGACGGCCGCGGCGCCGCCGCGGTGTCGGTGGGCACGAGCCGCAACTCCCGAGCCTGGATGTATTTCTGGCAGTTGCCGAACGCCTGGTCGACGACGATCCCGAACCAGTCCGGACCCACCTGGATCAGCCGGCCGTTGACCCGCAGCCGGCGGCGGGTCACCAGGTCGATCACGATCATCCCGACCCGTTGCCCGGCGGGCAGGGGTTCGGGGCGGCCGGCCGGCAAGGTGTACACGGCCAGGCGATCGCCACGCAGGTCGAGGAAACCCGGCGGTCCGGACAGCGGAGCGGTCCACAACCGGGCGGCACTGTCGCGGGCGGCGAGCACCGCGAAGTTCCGCTCGGCCAGGAACCGGGCCCGGCCGGGACTGGGGACCGGCGGGGCGAGCATGCCGACCAGTTCCATCGCCGCACTGTGCAACCCGGCCCGGCGCTGGACCGCGACCTCGCCCTCGTGGAAACCCAACTGATCGGTCATGCCGCCGGCAACAACCGCCGTCCCCGAAAGCCTTCCCCGAACAGCAACTTCTGCTGCGTGTCCCACGTATCAGCCGGGGCCGATAGGTGGGACAGGCAGCAGAAGTCGGGGTGCACGCGGGGCCGGGGGTGGTCGTCAGCCCTGGTCGCGGCGGGCCGCGCGGCGTTCAGCCCGGCTCATCCGGGCCTCGTAGCCGCCGCCGTCATCGTCCTCGGAGAATTCGAGGTCGATGTGCTCGTCGAAGTGGATCTCGGCCTGGTCGCCGTCGATGGTCGGGGCGCTGTAGTGCAGCTCGGTCGGCCGGTCCGGGGCCTCCAGGCCGCGGGCCATGATCACCGGGTGCTCGTGCTGGTCGTCGGTCTCGTCGACCTGCTGGTCCTCGTCGACCTGGACCTCGACGTTGAAGATGTAGCCGATCGACTCCTCGCGGATCGCCTCCATCATCGCGCTGAACAGCTCGAAGCCCTCCCGCTGGTACTCCACGAGCGGGTCGCGGGACGCCATTGCCCGCAAGCCGATTCCCTCCCGGAGGTAGTCCATCTCGTAGAGGTGCTCGCGCCACTTGCGGTCGAGGACCGACAGCACGACCCGCCGCTCGAGCTCGCGCATGACCTCCTCGCCGAGGGCCGACTCGCGGTCGTCGTAGCGGTCGAACGCGTCGTCCTTGATGGCCTCACGCAGTTCCTCGTCCTCGAGGCTGGCCTTGTCGCCGTTGACCTTCTCCAGCACTTCGGACGGCATCAGCTGGATCGGGTACAGCTGCTTGAACGCGGCCCAGAGCTTGTCGAGGTCCCACTCCTCGGCGAAGGTGTCGCCGGTCTCGGCCGTGATGTAGGCGTCGCACGTGTCCTCGAGGAAGCTGAGGACCTGGTCGCGGAGGTTCTCCCCGTGCAGCACCCGGCGGCGCTCCTCGTAGATGACCATGCGCTGCTTGTTCAGGACCTCGTCGTACTTCAGGACGTTCTTGCGGATCTCGAAGTTCTGCTGCTCGACCTGCGACTGCGCGGACTGGATCGCCCGGGAGACCATCTTCGACTCGATCGGCACGTCCTCCGGCACGTTGAGCCGGGTCAGCACCTGCTCGACCATCTGCGACTTGAACAGCCGCATCAGGTCGTCGCCGAGCGACAGGTAGAACCGCGACTCACCCGGGTCGCCCTGCCGGCCGGACCGACCACGCAACTGGTTGTCGATCCGTCGGGACTCGTGGCGCTCCGTGCCCAGCACGTACAACCCGCCGACGCCCACGACCGCGTCGTGCTCGGCCATGGCGCCCTCGGTGGCCGCGGAAAGCGCGGCCGGCCACGCGGCCTCGTAGTCCTCGGGGTTCTCCTCGGCGCTCAGCCCACGGGCCTCGAGTTCGGCGTGCGCGAGGAACTCCACGTTGCCGCCGAGCATGATGTCGGTGCCTCGACCGGCCATGTTGGTGGCGACGGTGACAGCGTTGAGCCGCCCCGCCTGAGCGACGACCGCGGCCTCCCGCGCGTGCTGCTTGGCGTTCAGCACCTCGTGCCGGATGCCCCGCTTCTTCAACAGCGACGACAGGTGCTCGGACTTCTCCACCGAGACGGTGCCGACCAGGATCGGCTGGCCCCGGTCGTGGCGCTTGGCGATGTCCTCGACGACCGCGTTGTACTTCGCGGCCTCGGTCTTGTAGACGAGGTCGGCCTGGTCCTTGCGGATCATCGGCTTGTTGGTCGGCATGTTGACGACGCCGAGCTTGTAGATCTTGTCGAACTCGGCGGCCTCGGTCATGGCGGTACCGGTCATGCCGGACAACTTCTCGTAGAGCCGGAAGAAGTTCTGCAGGGTGATCGTGGCGAGAGTCTGGTTCTCGTCCTTGATCTCCACGCCCTCCTTGGCCTCGATGGCCTGGTGCATGCCCTCGTTGTACCGACGGCCGGCCAGCACGCGGCCGGTGTGCTCGTCGACGATCAGGACTTCGCCCTCGACGACGATGTAGTCCTTGTCGCGCTTGAAGAGTTCCTTCGCCCGGATCGCGTTGTTCAGGTAACCGATGAGCGGGGTGTGCACCGACTCGTAGAGGTTGTCGATGCCCAGCCAGTCCTCGACCTTGCTGATGCCCTGCTCGTGGACGGCGACCGTGCGCTTCTTCTCGTCGAAGGAGTAGTCGTTGGTCTCGGCGACCTTGCCCTCGCGGATCGAGTCCTTGGCCGGCTCACCGGCGCGCAGCATCAGCACCAGGCGGGCGAACTCGGTGTACCACTTCGTGGCCTGGTCCGCCGGGCCGGAGATGATCAGCGGGGTCCGGGCCTCGTCGATCAGGATCGAGTCGACCTCGTCGACGATCGCGTAGTGGTGCCCGCGCTGGACCATCTCCTCTTCCGACCACGCCATGTTGTCGCGCAGGTAGTCGAAGCCGAACTCGTTGTTCGTGCCGTAGGTGACGTCACAGTGGTACTGCGCGCGGCGGACGTCCGGCGGCTGCTGGGCGATGATCGTGCCGACGGTCAGGCCGAGGAACCGGTGCACCCGACCCATCAGGTCGGCCTGGTACTCGGCCAGGTAGTCGTTGACGGTGATGACGTGGACGCCATTGCCGGTGAGCGCGTTGAGGTAGGTCGGGCAGGTCGCGACCAGGGTCTTGCCCTCACCGGTGCGCATCTCGGCGATGTTGCCCAGGTGCAGCGCCGCGCCACCCATGATCTGGACGTCGTAGTGCCGCTGCCCGAGTGTCCGCTTGGCGGCCTCGCGGACTGTCGCGAAGGCCTCCGGCAGGATGTCGTCGAGGGTTTCCTTGCCTTCGGTCAGCCGCTTGCGGAACTCGTCGGTCATCTCGCGCAGTTCGGCGTCCGACATTTTCTCGAAGTCGGCCTCGAGGGCGTTTACCTGGTCGGCGATGCCGTGCAGCTTGCGCAGCGTCTTGCCCTCGCCGGTGCGCAACATCTTGTCGAGGAGATTGGGCACGCTGACGAACTCCCTGATTGTTCCGGCACCGATGCGGCGCATCGCGCGCGGCTGTGAGCGAGCGCAGCGAGAGCCGCTGTGTCCATTGCTCGGCTTCCTGGCTGTGCCTCGGGCAGGCCCTCGGTACAGCTCAGTTCAGCCGTACTGGCCATCGTATGGGGACAACGTTCGAGCCGGGCGTTGCGCGCCCGGGGGTTCTTTCGTGCCGTCGGCGCGCCGGGGTCCCGCCCCGTGACGAGCTGCGACCTGCCGCCCGAACCGGTCGAGATCTCCGCCGGGCGGATCCAGCTGCGCCCGTGGGAGGAACGGCTCGCCGCCGAGCTGCTCGAGGCCTGCCGGGACCCGGATCTGGGTCGGCTGCCGGGCGGGCCGCCCGCCGCGACCCTCGAGGGCGCCCGGGCGTGGATCGGCGGCCGGGCGCAGGCGTGGCAGCGGGGCGCGCAGCTGGCATTCGCTGTGCAGGAGCCCACCACGGCGGTACTGCTCGGCGGGTTCGACCTGCGCGAGCTGGTCGAGGACGAGGCCCGGCTGGTCGGCTGGGTGGCCCCCGGCGCCCGCCGGCGGGGCATCGCAACGGCCGCCGCGGCCACGCTGACGCGCTGGGGCTTCGGCGCTCTCGGCCTGGAACGGATCCGGCTCGACCATGTGGTCGGGGACGCCGTCGCGTGCGCGTTCGCCCGCCGCAGCGGCTTCGCTGTCGGTCCGCCGGACCTCACGGGGAACACCTGCCCCACCGGGCACCACCTTCGTTCCTCCGACGACCCGGCCCCGTGACGACCGGCCACGTGCAGGGGTCGATCGGCGGATCGGTAGAGTTTGCTGTGACTGATCGGTTTCGCGGCAAGCAACGGTAGGAGCGGCGTGATGGCCCAGGCGCAGTTCACCGGCCACGGCGCGAACGGCCGACCGATCTCCTGGTTGGCCGTCTTCATCATCGTCGTCGGTTTCACCATCGGCGGCGTGGGCCTCTGCATGAACCCCCCGATCTGGTGGATCTTCTGGGTCGGGTGCGGAATCACGGCCGCCGGGGCCGCGCTCGGGTTCGCCTGCGACATGATGGCCGACTTCACCACCGAGGAGCACTGACCGCTCCCTGAGCCCCGCCCGGTGACCACGCCGACGCGCGACACCCTTTCCGCCGACGAGGCACGCCGGATCACGCTGCGCGCCCAAGGCTTCCTGGGCGCGCCCAGGGCCGGCCGCGGCGCCGCCGCGGTGCGCTCGGTGCACCGTCGGCTGGGTGCCGTCCAGCTGGACACGATCTCGGTGCTGGCCCGTTCGCACCAGCTTGTCCCGTACGCCCGGCTCGGTCCGGTCGGTCGGCCCGCGGTCGAGGCGGCCCTGTGGGACGGGGGCGCCGTCGAGTACTGGTCGCACGCCGCCTGCGTGATCCCCGCCGCGGACTGGCCGTTGTACGCCTTCCGGCGCCGACACTTCGCCGAGCGCGGCATGCGCTGGCACGACCGCCCGGCCGACTCGGTGTTCGCCGACGTCCGGGCCGTCCTGGCGGCGGAGGGGCCGATCACCACCAAGGAACTAGGCGGCGCCAAGACCGCCGGCGAGTGGTGGTCGTGGGGTCCGCGCAAGATCGCGATCGAGTTCATGCTCGACCTCGGCGAGGTCGTGTGCACCCGCCGGGCGGGCTGGCGACGGGTCTACGACCTGCCGGAGCGTGCCCTGGCAACCGAGGTACGGGCCGCGGACACCCTCGACGACGCCGCCTGCTTCCGTGGCCTGGTGGCGCTGGGCGGGGCGGCCCTGGGCGTGGCCACCGTCGCCGATCTGGCGGACTACCCGCGTATCTCGCGCGAGGCCGTCACCGCGGCGCTGCCCGCGTCCGGGCTGGTTCCGGTGAGCGTCGCCGGCTGGCGCGACCCGGCCTGGGCGGACCCGGCGGCGCTGGCGGCGTTGGACACCCGCGGCCGCCATCGCACGACCCTGCTCTCGCCGTTCGACTCGTTGATCTGGGACCGGGCGCGCACCCGGCGGGTCTTCGGGTTCACCCATGCACTCGAGGCGTACAAGCCCGCCGCCAAGCGCGACTACGGGTACTTCGCGATGCCGTTGCTGGCCGGTGGGCGGCTGATCGGCCGGGTCGACCCGAGACGGGACGGCCGGGTCCTGGCCCCGCCCGCGGTGTTCCTGAACTCCCCCCGGGCCGTGGCGCCGATGGCCGTCGCGCTGCACGAGGCGGCGGCCTGGGTCGGGTGCGACGAGATCCGGCTGGCACGCGTCGAACCGCCGGAGTCCGCCGCGTCGTTGGCAGCCGCGTTGGCCGCGATCTGATCCCCCGTCAGGTCCCTCGGAACGACGACGGGGTGCCGACCCTGGCGGGCCGGCACCCCAAAGCGGTGAAGCTGGTCAGATCAACGCGGGTCGGGGGTGGTCGAGGAGTTCGAGGTCGTCGGAGCCGGGCCCTCACCGATGTTCTGGGCCTTGATCGAGTCGGCGCTGTCCGAGTCGGCGGTGCGGTGCATCGGCCGCGCGTGGTGGCGCAGGGTGTGCAGACGGTGCGTGCGGCGCGGAGCCATCGCGGTGCCGGGCTCGCCCGGCGTGCTCCGCTCGTCCAGCGTGCCGGGGGTGCCGGTCGTCGCGTGCTCGCCGGTGGCGTGCTCGCCCATCGTGCCGGGGGTGCCGGTCGTCGGGTGCTCGCCCATGGTGCTCGGGTTGCCGGTCGTGCCGTGCGCGCGCGGGGCCCCGGTCGTACCACCCGGAGTGGTCGGGGTGGTCGGGTCGGCCGGGGTCATCTCGCCGAGGTGGCGACCCGGACGGTAGTAGCCGTGGCGCAGGCCCGGGATCCGGTGGATGCGGTGCATGCGGTGCATGCGGGGGCCGAACGGGCGGTGCATGAGCGGGCGGTGCATGAGCGGGCGGTGCATGAGCGGGCGGTGCGGACGGGTCGTCGAGTTCGGCGCGACCGACGGGTCGTCGGTCTGCTCGCCGGCGGCGGGCTTGACCGAGTGGCTCGGCTTGACCGGGCCGGGTCCGTCGGGCGACTCGTTGGTGATGCCCGGGGTCGAGCCCTGGCCGTCGACACCGGCGGACTTGCCGGCACCTGCGCCCCCGGTTGCGGGGTTGTGGCTCGTGACGGGGTTATGGCTGGTTACGGGGTTGTGGCTGGTGGCATGGCCACCCTCGGCCGCGCCGGTGTCCGCGCCCTTGGCATCGCCGCGCGGGGTGCCGGTCTCGGCGGAGTCGCCCACCGGCTTCACCGGACGGGTGTGCCGCGGGTGGGTGGACTGCGGCTGGCTGTACTCGGAGTCCTCGTCGCCCAGGCCCTTGCCGGTCCGACCGGTGCTGCCTGCCTGCTCGCCCGAGGCGTCGCCGAGTTGGTGGGAGGTGCGGGTCTGGTGCGCACCGAGCTTGGGCTCGGCCTTGCCGGGCTGCGAGCCGGCGGCGCCGGAGTCGTCGTTGTCGCTGTCCGGCCGAACGGCCGGCTGGGTGGAGTGCTTGCTGGCCTGGGCCGGCTTGGCCGGAGCGCTCACACCCGGGTCGCCGCCCGGGTCCGGCGTGTCGGTGTGCGTCGCGGCGCCGGCGGCGGGGGCGAGGAACGCTCCTGCCGTCATGACGATTGCGACCGCGCCCGTTAGGACGGACATCCTGCGCATCTTCAATCCCTTCGTCGGCTGCCCGAGAGGGGCCGGAGTTCTCCGGCTGAGCCGCCCGGTCGTGTTCGTGGGGTGTCCGGATTCCGGGCGCGCGCGCCGGAAGCAAGACGTAACGAAGATGATTTAGCCCCAACTGTCACATTGGACACACGACATGCCGCAAACATCAGAATTAATCGTGACTTTCGCCGAAAGACGCTCAATCCGTCTGCGTATGAGACCCAGGTCTCGGGTCCGGAGTCCCCGTCACGGCAGAATCCCTGCATGAAGTTCCACCACGAGATGAACTACGACGCCCCCGCCCCTGCGGTGTTCCGGATGCTCACCGACCCGGACTTCCAGGCCCAGCGCGCGAAGGCGGGCAACCCGGAGCAGGCCGACTCGTCCGTGGTGGTCGCCCCCGACGGCGAGGTGATCATTACGGTCCACCGACTGATGGCAGTCCAGTTGCCGGGCATGCTGCAGAGGCTGACCGGGGACAAGATCCGGATCGTCGAGACGCAGACCTGGCACCCGTCCGACCTGGAGGCCGACGAGCAGACCGGTCGGCTCCAAGCGGGGTTGACCGGGCAGCCCGGTGGGGTCGAGGGGACGCTGCACCTGGCAGGCGACCAGCACTCGACGGACGTCGTGGTCGACGCGGAGATCAAGGTCAACGTGCCGCTGGTGGGCGGCAAGATCGAGGGCTTCATCGCCGAGATGCTGATCAAGTTCCTCACCAAGGAGGAGGAAATCGGCCGCGCCTGGCTGGGCGGGGGCGGCGACAAGCGCTAGTAGGCCACAACGCTCCGATCATCGATGATCGGAGCGTTGTTCTCTCATACGCGGGGCGTCAGCTGATGTCGAGCAGCTTCTCGCGGACCGCGTAGAAGACCGCCTCCATCCGGGAGTGCAGTTGGAGCTTCTCCAGGATGTTGCGGATGTGGTTCTTGACGGTGTTCTCACTGATGAACAAGTCGGCGGCGATCTCCCGGTTGTTCCGGCCGCGGGCGACCAGGCGCAGCACCTCGAGTTCGCGGTCGGTCAGCGTGGGGCTCGGCAGGCGTTCGCGGCCGGACTGCTTGGTGACCATCGCGGCGAACTCGGTCAGCAGCTTGGAGGCCATCGACGGGCTGATCAGCGATTGGCCCGCATGCACGGCGCGGATGCCGCCGGCCAGTTCGTCGACCGAGATCTCCTTGAGCAGGTACCCGGTCGCGCCGGCCTTGATCGCCTCGTAGAGGTCGGCCTCGTCGTCGCTGATCGTGAGCATCACAATGCGTACGCCGGGCACCGCGCTCTTGATCGCCGCGGCGGCCTCGATCCCGGACAGCCGGGGCATGCGGATGTCGAGCAGGACCACGTCCGGGGCCAGTTCACGCGCCGCCTCGACCGCCGCCGCGCCGTCGCCGGCCTCGCCCACCAGGACCAGGTCGGGCTCCTGCGCCAGCACCATCTCCAGACCACGCCGGAACAGCGCATGGTCGTCCGCGACCAGGACCCGGATCGGCTCGCTCGGCGGCCCCGGCTGGCGGGGAATGGCCTCATGGCCTGATTGGGTCACCCGACCAAGCTAACTCGTACCGGCTCATCTGGCCCGGGGAAAGCGAAGACGTACTCGGATCGCGACCCGAGCGCAGGCGGGCCGCGACCCGGGAGTGACCCGATCAGGTCATCAGGCGGATGACCCCGTAGTCGTAGCCGCGGCGTCGATAGACCACCGAGGGGCGGCCCGCGTCGGCGTCGACGAACAGGTAGAAGTCGTGACCGACCAGTTCCATCTCGTAGAGGGCCTGGTCAAGGCTCATCGGATCGGCCTGGTGGCTCTTCTCCCGGACGATGAACGGACCGTCGTGCTCGGGATCGGCGAACGGCTCGTCCAACACGGCCTCGACCACCGGCGCCGAGCCGTTCGAGGTGCCCAGTGAGGCTGTCGCCGCGGCGACGGAGACCGGGGTGCGCGCCCCGTGGTGGACCCGTCGGCGGTCGGCGGACTTTCTCAGCCGGACCTCCAGCTTCGAGTGCGCGAGGTCGAGCGCGGCGTAGGGATCGGCGGCCGCGGCTTCGGCCCGGATCACCGGGCCGCGGGTGCGGCAGGTGATCTCGATCCGTTCGCACACGTCGGACTGTCTCGGATTGCGTTCCTTCGAGACTTCGACGTCGAGGCTGATGATCTTCCCGTCCCACTTCTCGAGCTTGGCGAGCTTCTCGATGGCGTGCTGACGGAAACGGTCGGACACCTCGGTACGTCGGCCCTTGACGACGATCTCCACGCGTTCCTCCCTGGAAGTGCGGGAATGGGATCTGTCGGTGCGTCATATTTGTGGGGCGGCTCCTCTCCCGACAAAGGCGACACCTGCCCGGCCGACCTGGTCTTCGTCCCCACATCCGCCTGCTGAGGGGCTCGCAGCGCAGGGCGCCACTACTGCCCTTCTCCCGTTACGAAGGCCATCTGGACCCTCGGCAGGGCAGGACTTACCTCTAAACCGCACCGTGATCGGACGACGAAAAGTCGCCTTACGTGGACCGTTTCGCCTGCGGCTGGCATCGGCTTGCCGACACGCGACCAATCGCGTCCCGGCGCAACCACGGACCCGGGCAGGTGCCATGGAAAGACGCTAACGGCTGTCCCGGCGCGCGAACAGAGCCGAGGCCGGATCACCTGCGACGGCCAGTACCGCAACCCCCACAACCACGACACCGCTCGCCCGAAGCGCCCGACATGCCTCGGCGGCGGTGGCCCCGGTGGTCAGCACGTCGTCGACCACGACCACCTGCCCGGACAACGTGCCCGACCCGGCCAGCCGGCGGGCCCGCCGCAGCCCGAACGCACCGGCGAGGTTCGTCGCACGTTGCGCGGCACTCAAGCCGGCCTGGTCCGCGACCGGGCGCCGATGCACCAGCACGGCGGCGACCCGGACCTCACGACCGGCCGATCGCAGCGTACGCGCGGCCGCCCGGGCAACCCGCGCGGTCGGGTCGTGGCCACGTTCCCGCCGAGCCGCGCGGGTGCTCGGCACCGGAACCAGCGTCACCGCTCCCGGGCCGGACACGATTGCCACCGCGGCGGCCAGCGCGCGACCCAGCGGCGCGGCCAGGTCGGTGCGGCCGCGCTCCTTGTGGGCCAGCACCAGCTGCCGGGCCGGCCCGGACCACGTGGCGCAGGTGGCAACCCGACCGCAGCCCGGCGGCGCGGTGGCCGACCGCGCCGGACCCAGCCCGGCCAGGCACACCGGGCAGGCCGCCACCCGAGCCGAACCCCCGCACCCCGCGCACGGGCCGGGCGCGACCAGGTCGAGCGCCGCCAACCAGAGCCCACGAGGCCCGGACGGCACACCGCCGACGCGGCGGCGATCGGACGTCGTCATGCCGGGCAGCGTGCCGCGGACGCGGGCCCCTCGGCTCCCGCGCAGGCGGGCCTGTGGACGGATCGGAGGCTGTGGACGGCTCAGCCGGGGTAGGTGGCGAAGGTCCCGGTGCCGATCGGCAGCCAGCCGCCGCCGCTGCGCAGTCGGTAGACCTGTTTCTTGCTCGTCGTCGCGATCATCGGCTGCCCGGGCGCCACCGCGATGCCGGCCACATCGGCCAACGACGGGCCGGACTCCGCGGCTTCGCCGCCCATGTCGACCGAGAACGGTTGGGGCGCCGCGTTGTGCTCGGTCGCCAGCACGGTCAGCCGGTCCGGCTCGGACCATCCCACGTCGGCGACGTCGCCCAGGCCGAAGGCCAACCGGCGCAGGGAACCAACCGCGATCGTCGAACCGGAGGTGGAAACCAGGCCGACCTCGACCTCGGGGCCGGCCACCTCGTTGATCACCAACGCCAGCCGCACCCCGTCCGCGGCGACCCGCATCCGGCTGACCTGCCCGGCGGTGAAGCCGACCAGATCCGCCGTGGTGATCGTCCCGGTGGGCGCCAGCCGGCGCAGCGCTCGGGTGTTGCCGCTGCCGTCCAGCACCCAAAGGTTGCCGTCCTGGTCGAAAGTGATCGAGGACAGATCGGTTCCGGTCATCGTGGTCGTCAGATGGTCGGGAGTCTCCGAGTTCGAGGTCCACAGCGTCTTGCGGTCCTTGGAGACGCCCGCGAACATCGCGTTCCCCGGCGAGACCGCCATCTCGGCGACGCTCGTCGTCACGCTGAACGGGCCCTGCTTGGCCGGGGTGGTGGCCACGTAGGTGACGCCGTCCCGGACGAAGTAGGCCGAGGGCGGCGGCGGTCGCAGCGAGGCCTGCGACCACTTGGCCACGTCCGCCAGGGTCAGATCGGCGTTGTTCTTGCCACTTAGCAGGACCGGTCGGCCGCCGGCCGAGACGTCCACCGAGGTGACGTCCGGGTCGGCGGTGATCGTCGTGACCAACTGGGCGATCAGGTTGTCCCGATCGGCCACGACGGCTGGGACCGAGGCCGGGCTGAGGTGGACCTGCGCCTCGCCGGAGACGACCTGGACCGGTGCCTCCAACCCCGAGTTGGCCGGGGCCGCGGAGGTGACGACCGGGCCGAGCCAGCGCGACGGTCCGCGCAGCAGCGCGGTGGCCAGTGCGGTGGGCACGTCGGTGTCGCGGCGCAGGTAGACCGGGTCCGGGACCAGCACGGGTGTCTGCCGGCCGGTGGCCAGGAACTGCAGGTCCAGTTGCGCGTACTCCAGGTCGAAGTCCTGGTGGGACACGAACAATCCGTCGGGGAGCGAGTCGATCCGCCAGTCCCCGTCGACCTGGACCAGCGTGAAATCGGCGGCCACCGCGCGCCCGGGTTCGGCGTCCAGGTAGACGCCCTGGTCGTCGACGGTCGCGGCGACCGGGGCGGTGAACTCCAGGCGGTCCGCGGCCTTGGCCGTGACCTTCTCCTGGGTGTGGTCGTAGACGGTGACCCCGCTGTTGGGCGTCCACCTCGCCGAGGCCGACGAGGTCAGGTACTCCCGCGCGGTCCGCAGACCGTCGTCCTGCACGGCGCCGGAGGCCTCGAGGAATCCGGCGACGATCGAGGAGACGCTGTCGCCGGGTTGCGGTCCCTCCGCGAAGACCCGGACCGCCGGATCGCCACCGGGCCGGTCCTGCGCCTGCGCGACGTTCGCACCGCCGGGCGACCCGCTCTCCGGGATCTGCGCACAGCCGGCAAGCACCAGCCCGCAGCACAGCACGCGCAGAACTGACCCACCGTCAGATCGTTTGCCCGTGCGGAATCTCATGCGTCCCACCCGACCTGCTCGCGCCGGTCAGTCGGCTCCAACGGCAGCGGCGAGGTGGTGAGCACCCCGCCGACCGTACGCGGCAGGGTCAGCCGGAACACCGCACCGGCGTGCGGCTCGCCCCAGGCCTGGAGCCAGCCGTTGTGCAGTTCCGCGTCGCCCTGGGCGATCGACAGGCCCAGCCCCGTGCCGCCGGTGCGCCGGGCCCGCGCCGGGTCGGCCCGCCAGAACCGGTTGAAGACCAACGCGGCTTCCCCTTCGCGCAGCCCGATCCCCTGGTCGCGGACTGCGACGGCCACGGCCCGGGCATCGGCACCGACCAGCACCTGCACGTCGCGCCCCTCACCGTGCTCGAGCGCGTTGAGCAGCAGGTTGCGGACGACCCGTTCGATCCGGCGGGAGTCGATGTCGGCCACGCACTCGCGGTCCGGCACGACCACCTGGATGTGACAGCCGTACTCGCCGGACGCCAACGGCTCGACGCCCTCCACCACCCGGCGCACCAGGTCGCCCAGGTCGGTCGGCTCCGGGTCCAGTACCGCGGCGCCGGCGTCGAAGCGGCTGATCTCGAGCAGCTCGGTCAGCATCGACTCGAAGCGGTCCAACTGATCGTGCATCAGTTCCGCGGATCGGGCGACGGGGGCGCTGAATTCCTCACGTTCCTCGTACAGGACGTCGGCGGCCATCCGGATCGTCGTCATCGGGGTGCGCAGCTCGTGCGAGACGTCCGAGACGAACTGCTGCTGCACCCGGGACAGTTCCTCCAGCTGCCGGATCTGGCGTTGCAGGGCCGAGGCCATGCCGTTGAACGACGAGGCCAGCCGCGCCAGGTCGTCCTCGCCCTGCTCGACCATCCGCTCGGCCAGCTGCCCGGCCGCCAGCCGCTCGGCGACCCGCGCGGCCGAGCGCACCGGCTTGACCGTGCTTCGGGTGACGAGGAACGCGATCGCGCCCAGCAACACGAGAAGGGAGCCGCCGGCCACCGCGAGCCGGGAGCGCACCAGGTCCAACGTCTTCTGCTCACCGGTCATCGGGAACACGAAGTACAGCTGGTAGTTGCCCGCCCCGGCGACCGCGAACTGCTTCCCGACGGCCAACGCCGGGACCCGCGCGGCCTGCTGCGGGCACGGGTCGTCGGTGGTGCCGTAGCAAAGCCCGAGGAACTGCTGGATCGCCCCGCCGCCGGATTCGGCCACAGCCTTGACCAGCGCCGGGGTGACGCTGTCCGGCAGCACCCCGCCGGTCGCCACCCGGACCCGGGCGGCGGGCACGTTCGCGACCGAGTTCGGCGACGGGATCAGCGCGATCTCGTAGAGGCTCGACGACCCGGCCGCGTCGCGCAGCCCGCTGACCACCTGGGTCAGCAACTGGCCGATGTCCGGGCGCTGCGGGGCGCCGGCCGCGTCGAGCTTGGCCTGCGCGGCCGCGAAACCGACGTCGGCCTGGGCCAGCGACGAGGACACCTTCGCCCGGACCAGACCGTCGCGGACCCCGCCCATCACCAGTTGACCGAGCAGGATCAGCACGGTCACCGAGAGCGCGAGCGTGGCGCCGACGACCCGGAACGTGATCGAGCGGCGCCAGTAGCCCAGTAACGCCCGGCCCGGCCGCCCGGCCACTCGGCCCACCGCGCGCAGGCCGCTGCGGTAGCTCACCGGCTCAGGCCGGTCCGGCCTTGTAACCGACGCCGCGCACGGTCACCACGATCTCCGGCCGCTCCGGGTCGTGCTCGATCTTCGAGCGCAACCGCTGCACGTGGACGTTCACCAGTCGGGTGTCGGCGACGTGCTGGTAGCCCCAGACCTGCTTGAGCAGTTCCTCGCGGCCGAACACCTGCCACGGCTTGCGGGCCAGCGCGACCAGCAGGTCGAACTCCAGCGGGGTCAGCGCGATCGGCTCTCCGGCGCGCTTGACCGAGTGCCCGGCCACGTCGATCTCCAGGTCGGCGATCGTCAGGCTGACCGGGGTCTGGTCGTCCTGCCGCCGCAACCGGGCCCGCACCCGGGCCACGAGTTCCTTGGGCTTGAACGGCTTCACGACGTAGTCGTCGGCGCCGGACTCCAGGCCGAGCACGACGTCGATGGTGTCGGACTTGGCAGTGAGCATGACGATCGGGACACCGGACTCGGCGCGGATCGCCCGGCACACGTCGATGCCGTTGCGACCGGGCAGCATCAGGTCGAGCAGCACCAGGTCGGGTCGGCGCTCCCGGAACGCGACCAGCGCCGAGTCGCCGTCGCTGCACACGATCGGTTCGAAGCCCTCGCTGCGCAGCACGATCGTGAGCATCTCGGCCAGGGCGGTGTCGTCGTCGACCACCAGGACCCGCGTAGTCATGGGGTCATCGTTGCACTTCCGCGCGTTCGAGGAGGTCAGCGGCGTGAGCGAGCCTGCGAGCAAACCGATTTCACAGTGTCGCCACATCCCGACGCGCACCGCACGAGGATGGCGCGACGGTGAGCAAGTCGGCGATCGAGTCCGTGTTCGGGAGCGCCAGCACGCCGACCTCAGTGACCAGCGCAGTGACCAGGCCGGGCGGGGTGACGTCGAAGGCGGGGTTGAACACGGCCGAGGATTCCGGGGCGATTCGGACCCCGGCGATCGTGGTCACCTCGGTGGCGGCGCGCTGTTCGATGACGATCGCGGCGCCGTCGGGCGTGCTCGGGTCGACGGTGGTGCGCGGGGCGACGACCACGAACGGAATCCCGTGGTGCCGGGCGGCCACTGCCAGACCGTAGGTGCCGATCTTGTTGGCCACCGACCCGTCGGCGGCGATCCGGTCGGCTCCGACGAGGACCAGGTCGACCTGTCCGGCCGCCATCAGGGCGGCCGCGGCGGCGTCCGGCAGCACGGTGTGCGGCAGGCCGTGCACCGTCGCCTCCCACGCGGTGAGCCGGGCGCCCTGCAGCAGCGGCCGGGTCTCGCCGATCCACAGGTGGGCCAGGCGCCCGGCCCGGTGCGCCGCCAGTGCGACGCCGAAGGCGGAGCCCGTCCCGCCCACCGCCAGCGCGCCGGTGTTGCAGTGGGTCAGCACCCGGCCGCCGACCGGCACCAGTTCGAGGCCGTGGGCGGCCATCGCGGCGCTGGCGGCCTCCTCCTGCGCGTGCAACGCCCGAGCCTCGGCCAGGGTGGTGGCCGGGTCGGCCTCGTGCGCGGCCAGTACCCGGGCCACGCCGGCGGCCAGGTTGACCGCGGTCGGGCGGGCGGCAGCCAGCGCGGCCGCGGCGGCGGCGACGTCCAGCCCACGGGCGGCGGCCAGCGCCACCCCGTAGCCGCCGGCGACGCCCAACAGCGGGGCGCCACGCACCGCCAGGCGTCGGATGGCCTCGATCAAGGCGTCCGGGTCGGCGCAGACCAGCTCCTCGACGGCGCCCGGCAGGCGCGTCTGGTCGAGCAGGACGACCGCCGGGCCCAGCGCGGGGTCCTCGCTCCAACGCAACGGCAGGGGTGTCGCCACGGACCGATCCTGCCCGTCCACGCGGCCCCGGGGCCGCTGGGGGTGCCCGGAAACCGCCGGGGGGTATTTGCACCAATCCGTGTGAGATGTCGGAAACGTATTGATTATGGCTTCGACACCTGAGTCGGAGCGGTCTGTCCCGACCGGCCCCGGGTCGACACCGATGACACCGATGACACCGATGACACCGAAGATTCTCCGGATCGAATGCCCAATCAGGGATTAATTAGGGTCGCGAAGGCGACGCACGAGAGGATATCGACAGATGAGGACCTCCAGGGCAGCTGCCGGAATCGGCGCGCTCGTGCTGTTCGCCGGCCTGAGCGGTTTTACCTACGCCCCGTCCGCCAACCCTCCGGGCTGCGACCCCAACGCTCCGGGCAGCTGCGACAAGTACCACTCGGACGACCCGTACGTCGGTGGCGGCCAGGTCACCAAGGCTGCGCCGAAGACCGTCGTCATGACCAACTTCTCGTTCCTGCCGGCCACCGTCATCGGCAAGCCCGGTGAGGTCTGGACCGAGGACAACGAGGACATCGCCACGCACAACATCACCACGCAGAAGCGCGCCGACCACCCGAAGAGCAAGGCCGACACCGGCGGCGACATCGCGCCGGACGTCATGTCGCACCAGAAGAAGACCTTCAAGATGCCGACCAAGCCAGGCACCTACAAGGCGGTCTGCTTCTACCACCAGAACATGGTGCTGACGATCGTCGTCAAGTAGCCCGAACACCCCTCGCGGGCACCACGTGGGCTTTGCCTGAGGCCCACCTGCGGCGAAAGGGTGTAACACTCCCGTAAGGGGCGCGTCGAATCTCGTTCGGCGTGCCCCTTGCGCATGGACAATGGTTGACATGATCACCACCCCCCGCCCGAAGAGGCTCTCCGCTGCCGTCTTCGGCTCGATCGTCCTGCTGACCGGCCTCGCCGGGTGCGGTGGGGGCAGCTCCACCGCCGCCCAGCCGCCGGCGCCGACCGTTGCGCCGACGGCTGCCCCGACCATCGGGGTGATCCCGACCGTCACGCCGATCCAGCTGGCCAACGGGCTGGCCCCGACCCCCGCGACCGCGACGATCCGGATGTACATCGACCATCCGTTCTCGCCGGCGACGCTGACGGTGGCCCCGGGCACGAACATCACGGTGATCAACGAGGGCACCGGCAACGGCGAGGTCTGCAACCTGAGCGACCCGGAGCACGGCCTGAACAGCAACGACATCGGGCCGGGGGCCACGACGCACGTGATCGCGCCGGACACCCCAGGCACCTACAACTACAAGTGCACGTACTACCCGGACACGATGAAGGGAACGTTGATCGTGTCCAAGGACGTCACCACCCCCAGCAGCGCGGAGCCGGTCACGGCCTCGCCGACCCCGACCGGGGCCCCGACGGCGGGCGCGACCCCGCCTGCGTCGAGCACTGGCGGGAGCACCTCAGGTGGCAGCGACACCGGCGGGTCGACCAGCGGCGGGGGCAACACCGGCGGCGGGGGCAACACCGGCGGGTCGGACAACGGCGACTCCGGCGGCGGCGACACGATCTCCGACGGGCCGGGCGGCACGTCAAGTTCGGCCCCGACCTTCGACCCGGTGAAGCGCGCGCACAACTGCACGAAGCCGCACTTCCGGGAGACGCACCCGGGGATCTGCGCGGCGTACCCGGCCGGGTGATCGGCTAGTAGGAGCGACCGAACAAGACCCGCTTGCCGTAGGCCGACGGGTTCCCGCACCGCACGCACGCCCCGGTCTCGGCCGGGGCGTCGTTCGGCACGCACCGCGGCGTGGCGGCGGTGGCGGCCTTGATGTCGTCCTCGCAGGCCGGCCTGCCGCAGTGGAACGCCAGGGCCCAGCCGGTCGCCACCGCGGCCGCGAAGGCGTCCCAGTCGTCGACGGTCCTCGTGTTGGAGTCGCGGAAGTCGGTCGCCCGGGTCAACATCGCGGCCTGGATCTCCTCGAGGATCCCCGGCAGCGCCGCGGCCAGGCCGGCCAACGGCATGGACTCCTTCTCCCCACCGACCCGGCGGGCAACCTCGGCGACGCCGTTCTCCAGGTCGCGCGGGCCGATGGCGACGCGCAGCGGCACCCCGCGCATCTCCCAGTCGTTGAACTTGAAGCCCTGCGAGACCTGGGGCCGGTCATCGACGTGGGCCCGCACGCCCGCCGCCTTGCACTGGGCGGCGAGGGTGTCGACCGCTGCCATGACCTCGGGTGCGGCCTCGCCCTTGCGCATCACCGGGACGATGACCACCTGGTAGGGCGCCAGCCGGGGCGGGAGCACCAGGCCCTGGTCGTCGCCGTGGGCCATGATGATCGCGCCGATCATCCGGGTGGACATGCCCCAGGACGTGGTGTGGCAGTACTGCTGGCCACCTGATGTGGCGTCAGCGAACTTGATGTCGAACGCCTTGGCGAAGTTCGTACCCATGTAGTGCGACGTCCCGGACTGCAGGGCCTTGCCGTCGCGCATCATGCCTTCGATCGTGAACGTCCGCAGCGCGCCCGCGAACCGCTCCCCCGCAGTCTTCTCGCCCACCACGACAGGGATTGCCGCAAGACCTCGTGCGACCTCCGCGTAGACCTCGACCATCTGCAGGGTCTCGCGCATCGCGTCGGCCTCGTCGGCGTGCGCGGTGTGCCCTTCCTGCCAGAGGAACTCCGTGGTGCGCAGGAACATCCGCGGCCGCAGCTCCCACCGAACCACGTTCGCCCACTGGTTGAGCAACAGCGGCAGATCCCGGTGCGAGGAGATCCACTTCGCCATCATCTCGCCGATGATCGTCTCCGAGGTGGGCCGGACGATCAGTGGCTCCTCGAGCTCCTTGCCGCCCGCGTGGGTCACCACGGCCAGCTCCGGGGCGAACCCCTCGACGTGCTGGGCCTCGCGCTTGAGGTAGGACTCGGGGATGAACAGCGGGAAGTAGGCGTTGTCGTGCCCGGTCTCCTTGATCCGCGCATCCAGCGCCGCCTGCAGCAGTTCCCACACCCGGTATCCGTAGGGGCGGATGACCATCGTGCCCTTGACCGGGCCGCGATCGACCAGCTGCGCGCGCAGGACAATGTCGTTGTACCAGCCGGAGAAGTCCTCGCTCTGCGGAATCACCGCGCGTTCGTCACGTCCCATAGGGCAACCCTATCCAGCGGCGCGGAGCGTTCCCGGCCTTGTAGCGGGCCATCCCTGACGCGCCGTCAGACAGGCCTCGATCGTCGCGTCGAACGGATGATGCTGGCAACCCGAAAGGTGGATTCCGGGAACCACCCGGATCGCAAAACGGCTGATCCGCGTCTTAGCTCCCACAAGGGGTAAGTGGGCACGGTGGGGGCGATGCAGATGCACGACGGGTCGGCCGATCGGGGAAGTCCTGGTCACGTTCCGAACAGCGACCTGCCCGCTGTGCTGCCGCGGACCGACCTGTCGTACACGGACCTGTCCACCGCCATGCCCGACTGCGACCTGCCGTCCGCGATGAGCGCCTGCGAGCTGTCCGAGCTGCTGTTCTGCTCGACCCTGCAGCCCTCGCAGGTGGTCGACACCCAGACAGTGATCGCGGCGCTGGCCCAGAGCTTGCACTTGAATTCCGGCCGACTGCGCGCCTGCGCCGCCGAACTCGCGGACAGCTACGGGCGAGACCCGGAGACGACCTGTTCGCGCATGCGTTGGGCGCGCACCCTCATCGCCAGCACCTATCCGAAGGCCGGCTGAGCCCCGAATCCCGCATCGCTGGAGGGTCAGGAGCCGTGGGCCCAGGAGTTCCGGTAGGCGACCTGGGCCGGTGAGGCCACGTCCAGGTCCACGCCCAAGGCAGCCAACTTCAGCGCGGCAAGTTCGGTATCGATCTCCGGCGGAACCTCGTGCACGCCGGGCGGCGGGGCCGGGTTGGCGGCGAGCCAGGCCAGCGTCAGTGCGGTGCCTGCGCAGGTCATGTCCATCACCGCGGCAGGGTGGCCCTCGGCGGCGGCCAGGTTGACCACGCGGCCCTGGGCCAGCAGCAGCACACACCGGTCGCCGGCCAGGCGCAACTCCTCCACCTGCCCACGAACCTGACGCCGCGTCAGCGCGGCCGCCGACAGTCCGGCCAGGTCGAGCTCGACGTCGAAGTGTCCGGCGTTGGCCAGCACGGCCCCGTCGCGCATCACCGCGTAGTGCTCGGCGCGCAACACGTCGCGACTGCCGGTCGCGGTGACGAACACGTCGCCGACCGCTGCCGCCACCGACATCGGGACCACCGCGAAGCCCTCCATCACCGCCTCCAGCGCCCGCGCCGGGTCGACCTCGGTGACCAGGACCCGGGCACCCAGCCCACGGGCCCGGTCTGCAATGCCGTGCCCGCACGGACCGAACCCGGCCACCACGAACGTGCTGCCGGCGACCAGCACCCCGGTGGCGCGCACGATCGCGTCCAGGCATGACTGGCCGGTCCCGTAGCGGTTGTCGAACATCCGTCGGGCGCCGGTGTCGTTGACCGCGACCATCGGAACCCGCAGCCACCCGGCCCGGGACATCTCCCGCAGGCGCAGCACCCCGGTCGTGGTGTCCTCGATCCCGGCCCGGATCCGCGTCAGGTCCGCGGGCCGCTCGGTGTGCAGGGTGGTGACCAGGTCGCAGCCGTCGTCGAGCACGAAGCACTCGCCCGGGCCGGCCAACGCGGCGTCCAGGACCGCACCCAGGTGCTTGTAGTAGCCGGAACGGTCGACCCCGCGGCGGGCGAACACCGCGACCTGTTCGTGCTCGACCAGCGCGGCCGCGGTGTCGTCCTGCGTCGACAACGGGTTGGAAGCCGCCAGCGCCACCCGGGCGCCACCGGCCCGCAGCACCCGCAGCAGGTTCGCGGTCTCGGCGGTCACGTGCAGGCAGGCCGCCACCGCGAACCCAGCCAACGGCCGCCGCGCCGCGAAGCGCTCGCCCACCTCGGCCAGCACCGGCATCCCGCGGCCGGCCCACTCGATCCGGTCGGCCCCGGCGCCGGCCAACCCCAGGTCGGCGACGTCGTGCCCCACCCTCACCCGATCTCCTCGACTTCTGGTGCCTGTCCCACGTATCCGAGGCCTTCGATACGTGGGACAGGCCGCAGAAGTGCGAATCAGTACCGGTAGTGGTCGGGCTTGTACGGGCCTTCGACCGGGACGCCGATGTAGGCGGCCTGCTCGGCGGACAGCCTGGTCAGCCGGACGCCGAGGGCGTCCAGGTGCAGCCGGGCCACCTTCTCGTCCAGGTGCTTGGGCAGCGTGTAGACGCCCAGCGGGTACTCGGCGGACTTGGTGAACAGTTCGATCTGGGCGATCACCTGGTTGGTGAACGAGTTCGACATCACGAAGCTGGGGTGCCCGGTGGCGCAGCCCAGGTTCATCAGCCGACCCTCGGCCAGCACGAGGATCGAGTGACCGTCGGGGAAGGTCCACTCGTCGACCTGCGGCTTGATGTTGATCCGCGTGATGCCCGGGGTCTTCTGCAGGCCGGACATGTCGATCTCGTTGTCGAAGTGCCCGATGTTGGACACGATCGCCTGGTGCTTCATCGCGGCCATGTGGGCCGCGGTGATGATCCGGAAGTTGCCGGTCGTGGTGACGAAGATGTCGGCGGTGCCGACCACGTCCTCGAGCGTGGCGACCTGGAAGCCGTCCATCGCCGCCTGCAGTGCGCAGATCGGGTCGATCTCGGTGACGATGACCCGGGCGCCCTGGCCGCGCAGCGCGTCCGCGCAGCCCTTGCCGACGTCGCCGTAGCCGCAGACGACCGCGACCTTGCCGCCGATCAACACGTCGGTGGCCCGGTTCAGGCCGTCGATCACCGAGTGCCGGCAGCCGTACTTGTTGTCGAACTTGGACTTGGTGACCGAGTCGTTGACGTTGATCGCCGGGAACAGCAGCGCGCCGGTCTTGAACATCTCGTACAGGCGGTGCACCCCGGTGGTGGTCTCCTCGGTGACGCCCTTGATCTCGCTACCGATCGCGGTCCAGCGGTTGCCGTCGGACTCCAGCGACTCAGCCAGCAGCGCCAGGACGACCTTGAACTCCTCGTTGTCCGTGGAGTCCACCGACGGCACGGCGCCGGCCTTCTCGAACTCGGTCCCCTTGTGGACGAGCATCGTGGCGTCGCCGCCGTCGTCGAGGATCATGTTCGGCCCGGCGACTGTGACATTTCCATCGGCGGAGGCCGCAGGCCACAGCAGGGCCCGGCGAGTGCACTCCCAGTACTCCTCGAGGGTCTCACCCTTCCAGGCGAAGACCGGCACGCCGCGGGGCTCGTCAGCGGTGCCCTCGCCGACCACGATCGCGGCGGCGGCGTGGTCCTGGGTGGAGAAGATGTTGCACGAAACCCAACGGACGTCGGCGCCGAGCGCGACCAGGGTCTCGATCAGCACCGCGGTCTGGATGGTCATGTGCAGCGAGCCCATGATCCGGGCGCCGGCCAGCGGTCGCGACTGTGCAAACTCCGCGCGTACCGACATCAGGCCGGGCATCTCGTGCTCGGCGAGCCGGATCTCCTTGCGGCCGAACTCGGCCAGGGACAGATCCGCGACAGCGAAATCGTCAGTGCTCAACACGGGCCGGCCAGTCATCCTGTCTCTCCTTGACAACGTCGAGTCAACTCCGGCCCGCGGCGGTGCGGGCCAGCAGTGCTTGGTGCTTGTCCTGCTCCCAGCACAGCCAGTCCACCGAGTCGACCTCGGCGGGGCGCTGTGCCCGGGAGTCGAGCCACTCGTCCACGGCCCGGCACAACTCTGGATCGCGACGCAGGCGCAACGCCAGACCGACGTCGCCGAGCCCGAGTTCGTGCTCCGCGAGCAGCGCGCGCAGCGTGCGCAGCCGTTGCAGGGACTCCGGGCCGTAGATCCGGTACCCGCCCCGGGACCGGGTCGGCGCGACCAGGTCCAGGCTCTCGATGTACCTCAGCATCCGGGCCGACCAACCGGTCGTGGCCGCTGCCTCGGTGATCGTCAGCCCCTCCATCGCGGCAGAAGGTTAGCACGATCGTGTCAACCTGCTCAGGGAGTACGCGTCGAACTCGGGGTCGGGGTCGGGGTGCTCGTCGGAGCCCCCTTGTAGGTGATGGTCGGCAGGCCGCCGGAGTCGTCGGAGCCGGAGTTGGACTGCACCTTCGCGGCCCGTCCGGACAGCATCTCGGCCAGCATCGGGGTCAGTTGCGCGATCGCCCACGGGATGCTGTTCGGACTCTCGTAGTACAGCGCCTCGGCCAGTTCACCGTCGAGCACGAGCACATGGCCCTTCTGCACCGGACCGAGGTTCTGGTAGCCCGCCGTCTGCCTCAGCGAGTTCATCAGCGCCCCGCCGTCCGGGCCGACGACCATCACCAGAACGTCGACGCCGTTGAGCAGGTTCAGCTCACCGTCGTCGAAGTCGACGCTGTAGATCGCCTTGGCGTAGGCCGCCTTGCCCTGCGGGGTCGTCACCGACTGGATGTCGGCCGGGAAGCTCATGTGCAGCGAGGTGAAGAAGCGGGACAGCTCGCCGTAGGGGTTGATGATCCGGAACTCGCCGTTCGGCCCGGGCGCGGCCACGACGACGCGGGCGTTGCGGATCTCCGGGTGCGCCGTGGCCAACGCGGCGAACTGATTCTCCGCCTGCGCCACGATCCGCGAGGCTGCCGCCGGGCGGCCCAGCGCCGCACCCGTCGCCTGCATCTCCTCCTCCCACGAGGAGAAGTAGTCGCGGCTGTCGTCGGAGACCCCGGTGATGGTCGGGGCGACCGACTGCAGCTTCTGGAAGTCCTCCTGGGTGACCCCGGAGAACATCGCGGTGATCAGGTCGGGCTTCAGCGCCCGCAGGTCGTCGAGGTTGTAGACCTGCTTGAGCGGCGGGGTGTTCGCGGCCTGCGGGAAGCCCGAAGGCATGATCGGGCCGTCGTTGCCAGGGGTGACGTGCCCGTTCTTCGGGTCGCGGACATCCGCGGTGACCACGACGTAGTTGGCGTTCTGCGCGGTCGGCGACAGCCACGGCGACTTCGCCCACGGGTTGGCCGCGCCGAAGTAGTTCTGGACCGCGACCGGCGTCACGCCGAGGGCGACCATCGACTCCTGGTCGCGGAACCCGAGCGCGACGATCCGCTTCGGCTCCGTGGTGATCTTGGTGACGCCCCACTTGTGCTTTACGTAGGCCGGGTACGCGTTCGGCTCGACCGGGTACAGCGGGGCGACGGTCGTGCTCGTCGGGGTCGGCGAGGAGGCCACGTGCGTGGAGCTGTCCAGCCCGCAGGCCGCGAGCGCCGTCAGGATGAGCGCGAGCACCAGACCGATTGCGGTGGTGCGGGCGGCCCGGCACGAGCTGCGCATGGTGAAACCGTCCTGTTTCGGATGGGCGGGACGACGATCAGTTTCGAGGTCCCACCTCGAGCCTGGAAGCACCGGGGGGTGATCGCGGCGAAGACGTGATCGGTTCGTCACGATGTCGAGCGCTCGTCGGTGCCCCATCGACCGCCGGTTCGCGGCCGAACGTGGCTGGCACTGTGACACTGATTCACTCGCAAGCTCGCTCATCGGCGCCCCATCGACCGCCGGTTCGCGGCCGAACGTGGCTGGCACTGTGACACTGATTCACTCGCAAGCTCGCTCATCGGCCGGCGTTGCCAGCCTGCCCTTGAGCGTGACGATCGGGGCGACCGGGGTCGGGTCGACGCCCAGCGCAAGCGCGACGTAGACGCTGGTGAAGTCCAGCAGGCCGGTCAGTCCGGCCAGGCGGACCAGCGGATGCTCACCCTCGGCGCGGACCTGATGGGCCGTCAGGCCCGCCTCGTCGGCTAGCCGCAGCGACTCGGCGGCGCGCCGGCCGAGGCGGGCGTCCTCGACACAGTCGCGCAGCACCAGCAACCGCAGCCGGGCCGACAGGCCGCGATCGGCGGTGTCGAAGGAGACCACCTGGTTGTGGTGCGGCTCGGACAACGCGCCGACGACCGAGGGGATCTTGGCGTTCTCGGCCAACTGGTTGCCGAACCGGGCGGCGGCGACGGCGGCCACTTCGGAGAAGCCCCACACCATCGGCAGCCCGTCGGCCAGGTGCTGCGCCAACGACTTCGCCGGGTTGTCGGCCACGCTGCTTTGCGGGCGGCAGCGCCGGGCGACGTCGTCCAACGCCAACGCCGCCGCGTCGGTCGCCTCGGCCGGCACCGGGACGACGCCCACCGCGTCGGCCACACACAGTAACGGGGCGGCCAGCGCCCACAGACAAGCGCGGGGTTGCCGTCCGGCTGAGTCCACCGGCAGGTGCACGCCGCCGCAGTTGGCCGCGGCGGCCGACAACGCCGAGCCGATCGAGCCGATCGTGACCGGCCGCATGCCCCGGCGCACCGCCTCGCCGACGGCGCTCAACGTCTCCTCGGTCTGCCCCGAGCAGGAGACCGCGACAAGTAGGTCGTCCGGCCCGACCCAGGACGGCAGTCCGTAGCCGCGATGCACCACCACCGGGATCCGCGAACCGGCCGCGGCCACCGCGGTGAGCACGTCGCCGGCCGCGGCGGAGCCGCCCATGCCGGCGACCACCACCGCCCGCGGGCTGGGCAGCCCGGCCAGGGCGCGGCACCGGGCCCGGGTCGCCGCATCGGCGCCGTCGCGCAACTGGGTTCCTGCGCCGGCTACGGCGCCGAGCATGTCCTCCGGGTCGCCGGCGGCCAGCCCGTCCGGGTCGTCCAGGACCGCCGGCCGCGCCAGCACGTCACCCACCGGACCGCGGTGGGCGCGCTTCGTCGATCAGCAGCACCGGAATCCCGTCGCGGATCGGGAACGCCAACCCGCAACTCGTTCCGGTGCAGACCAGCTCGTCTGCCGCGCTGTCGTGGCGCAGCGGGTCGCGGGACTGCGGGCAGGCCAGCACGGCGAGCAGCGCTGGGTCGATGTCGGTCACGACGAAACCTTCCTTATCTGGGTCAGCACCCGGTCGCGCAGCGCCGCCATCGCGGCCCGGTCGGCGGCCTCGACGTTCAACCGCAGCAACGGTTCGGTGTTCGACGGACGCACGTTGAACCACGAGCCGTCCGCCAGGCTCACGGTCAGGCCGTCCAGGTCGTCCAGCCGCCCGTGCCCGGCCCAGGTCCGGTGCAGGTCGGCCAACGCCGCCGCCGGGTCCGCCACAGTGCTGTTGATCTCGCCGGAGGCGGCGTAGCGCTCGAACCGGCTGAGCAGTTGCGAGCACGTGGTGTCCGCCGGGCTCGACCCGAGCGCGGCCAGCACGTGCAGCGCAGCGAGCATGCCCGAGTCGGCGAACCAGAAATCACGGAAGTAGTAGTGCCCGGAGTGCTCGCCGCCGAACACCGCGTCGTGCTCGGCCATCACAGCCTTGATGAACGAGTGGCCCACCCGGGTTCGGACCGGTTGCCCGCCGTGCTCGGTGATCAGCTCCGGCAGCGCGCGGGACGTGATCAGGTTGTGGACGACGGCCGAGCCGGGGTGCTTGGCCAGTTCGCGGACGGCAATCAGGCCGGAGACAGCCGACGGGGAGATCGGCCGGCCCTGCTCGTCGACGACGAAGCATCGGTCCGCGTCGCCGTCGAAGGCCAGGCCGAGGTCGGCGCCCTGGGCGAGCACCGCGGCGGACAGGTCGGCCAGGTTGGCCGGGTCGATCGGGTTCGGCTCGTGGTTGGGGAACGACCCGTCGAGCTCGAAGTACAACGGGAGGACCTGGAACGGCAGCCCCGCGAAGACCCGCGGGACCACGTGCCCGGCCATGCCGTTGCCGGCATCCACGGCGACCCGTAGCGACCGCGAGGCCGAGGTGTCGACCAGCTTGTGCAGGTGGGCCGCGTAGTCGTCGAGCAGGTCGCGCTGCTCGACCCGTCCGGGCCGCGCGACCGGCGTCGGCGGTGCGGCCAGCAGTTCGGCGGCCCGGTCGCGGATGCGGTCCAGCCCGCTGTTCCGGCTGATCGGCGCGGCACCGGTCCGGCACATCTTGATGCCGTTCCAGCGGGCCGGGTTGTGGCTGGCGGTGAACATCGCGCCGGGCATGCCCAGGCTGCCGCTGGCGTAGTAGACCGCGTCGGTGCAGGCCAGGCCGATGTCGAGGACGTCGACGCCGGCGGCGGACGCGCCGGCCGCGAAGGCCGCGGCCAGTTCCGGCGAGGAGGTCCGCATGTCGCGGCCGACCACGATGCCCGGCGCCGGTGCGCAGAACTCTGCGAAGGCCGCGCCGAGCGCGGCAGCCGTGGCCGGGCCCAACTGCTCGGGGACCAGACCGCGCACGTCGTAGGCGTGCACGATCCGGGTCAGGTCGACGCCTGGTGCCACCGCCCGTGAAGCCACTCGCTCGTCCATGACCCGTCCTTCGCCGCGGACTCCCCCGGTACCTCGGGCCCTGGCGACAGTGACGTTAGCCGACCGGTTCACCGACCGCCCGGGCGACACCGGTGCCCTCCGCGGGGGGCACCGGTGTCCGAGCGATCTGAGCGGGCGTCAGTCGACCGGGGGGCGCAGGATCCGCAGGTGGCCGCGACGGCCGCCGGTGCCCGCGGGCTCCGGCTCGTCGGACTCGGCCCGCTGCCGGCCGACCTCGCGGACGGCCTCGGCCAGCGCCTCGAGATCGTCCGGGGACGGGCCGGCCCAACCCGGGTCCGGAGCCAGTCGGACGACGTCCCAACCGCGCGGGGCGGTCAGCCGCTCGGCGTGCTCGGAGCAGAGGTCGTAGCAGTGCGGTTCGGCGTAGGTGGCCAACGGTCCGAGCACGGCAGTGGAGTCGGCGTAGACGTATGTCAGAGTCGCCGCCGCGGCACGCGTGCAGGCGTTACGCGAACACCGTCTCGAATTAAGCACCCGACGACACTCCTCACCCGCCGCGCTGCGACCACGCGAGCCTCGGATCCGGACGCTACTCCGCGCCGCCCATCCGCAGGCCCATTCACCGATCGCGCCGCCCCGGCGTGTCCTGCCCGTTCCGCGTATGAGAGAGCCCCGCCCCGCGTATGAGAGAGCCCCGCCCGATCATCGATGATCTGGCGACCACGCTGGCAACCGTCGCGACGTGAATACACTTCCGGCGTGCGACTGAGCCGCCGAAAGGGTCGGGACCCGCGTCGGGCGGCCGACCCGACCGGCTCCGACGCGCCCTCAGCTCCACTTGCCGCGAGTTCCCGAGCAGGCGCACCGACGCCTGGAGCAGCCCGTCGTAGGCCCCGGCGCGACCGTCGGGGACGCGGCCTGCGCGGTCCGTTGGCACCGCCCGAGGTCCCGCTGCGCCGGACCCGGGCCGACCGCTTCGCCGACCTGGTGCTCGACGCGGTGGAACGCCTCGAGGGCCGCTGGCGCCGGGAGTTGGCCGATGTCGAGTTCGCGGTCGAGACGGTCCCCCCGGTCGATGCGATCGAGGCGGCCCGCAACTCCGAGACCGTGCCGCTGAGCCGGCTGTACCGCGGCGGCGCCGGGCACAACGCCCGCGTCGTGCTCTACCGCCGCCCGGTCGAGGCCCGGGCCACCGGCGGCCCGGAGTTGGCCGCGCTGGTCCACGACCTGATCACCGAACGGCTTGCCGAATTGCTGGAGGTCGAGCCCGAGGAGATCGACCCGGACTACGGCCTGGACTGATTACCGGCAGTGACCACCGTGACGTCCGGCACCACGGCCGGGACCACCACCGAGACCCGTTCCGGCAGCAGCGGGACCACCGTGATGCCGGAGGGCCCCAGGCGCAGCACGCTCGCCGCGTAGACCGGGCCGGACCCGGCGGCCGGGGTCACGATCACCGAGAACCGCCCGGTCCCACCCGTCGCCTCGGGGAGCGCGACGGCTCGGTCCGCCGGGATCCGCACATCCGTGCTCCGGGTGGTGCCGTTGGGCAACCGGAGGGCGACGTGGATCGTGCCGCCCCGCGGCGCGGCCAGCAGCAGCGAGGTCGCCCCGGCGGCGTTGCTGCGCGCGTCGGGCAGGACCGCGGGCCCGGACAACGCCGGTACCGCACCGGCCCAGGCGAAATCGGTGCCGCCGCCCTCGGCCCGGGTCGAGCGGACCGAGGCGAGCACCGGTTGGTCGGAGGTGACCACCACCGCGGCTGCCTGGCCGGCGGCGGCCGCGGACAGGTCGTACTCGCCGACCCGACCGGCCTGCACGGTGACCGTGTCGGCACCGGCCGGGGCGACGTCGTTGTCCGCGGTCAGCAGTCGCACCTTGACGATCGCGTCCCGGTCTCCCGGCGTGGCCAGGTACAGCGTGCGGGCGGTGGTCCGGTCCGGCAGACCGGGCAGCACCAGGCTTCGGTCCGGGCCGACCACCGGCGCCAGCCAGTCGTCGCCGTTGACGGTTGCGCCGACCGCGCCGAGGTCGTTCAGGCTGGCCGCCACTGCGCCGCGCGAGGCCGTCACCTGGATCGCCAGCCGTTCGTGACCCGGCGCCATCACGTCGAGCGGCAGCGTCGTCGCCCCGTTCGCCGGGACGGCGATGTCGGCGGAGTTCGGCACCGACAACGGACCGGTGTCGGCCCAAAAGCTCAGGTCCACCGAGGCGGGCACCGGGGCCGGGTTGGCCAGCACCAGTCGGTCGCGTCGGCCGAGCGCCGTCGAGGCCCCGATGAACCACTGCGAGATGCCCGGCTGGGCGCAGGTCGTGGCCGACAGCGCGTTCCCGGCTCCCGTCGTCGGCTCGATGACGGATTCCCCGGACAGGCCCGGAGCCAGCCCGTCACGGCCGCGGATCAGGACGGCCGGTGCCCCGTCCTTGGATGTGTCGATCACGCTGACTCCGGGCTTGCTCGAGCTTCCCCGCACCGGGGCACCGGCGGCCAGGTCGGTGACCGTCATCGCGCCGGTCGCGGCGGAATCCGGTGGCAGCGCCGCGACCGTCAGGGTGGACCGGGCGCCCGGCAGTCGGTCGACCACGCCGGGGCAGACCAGGTCGGCCGAGCTGACCTCATCGGTGCCGGCGCGAACCGGGTCGGCAGCGTGGCCGGCCAACCCGACCACGACTGCGGCGAACAGCAGCACCCCGGCCATCACAGCGGCCTGGGCCGGGCCGCTCGCGGGCAGCCGGTCGACGATCCGGGCCAGGCGACTGGACGCGGCCGGCGCGCGGCGCCGGCGGTGCGACCGGCTCGGAGTCGTCATCGCCCGGCACCGACGGCGTCGGCCGACTCGCCCGTGGCCGGGTCCTCGCCGTGCGCGTGCCGGCCGGCGCCGGCCGGGGCCGGGGTCGGCTCGGCGTCGTCCGGCGCGCGGACCGCCGCGGCGGGCAGGGCCAGCACGGTGACGATCAGCAGCGCCAGGCCCTGCCAGAGCAGGCCGAGGCCACGCAGATGATCGGTGTAACGGACCGTCAGTTCCCCACCGCTGCTGGGCAAATCCCACGACTGCGCCCAACCGGCACGTTCGGTACCGGGCAAGGGCCTGCCGGCCAGGTGCGCCGACCAGTGCGAGTCGGCGGGTTCGGCCAGTTGCAGCACCCGCCCGGCCGGACCGGCAGGCAACGCGACGGTCGCCGAGGTCGCCCCGGAGGCCAGTGCGACGGTCGTCGGCGGATTTCCCGGGACTGCGACGGTCAGCCGAGCGGTCGGCAGCGCCAGCCGCCACAGCGCGTGGTCGCTGGAGGAGGCCAGCCGCTCCAGACCGGCCACGGTGTCCAGGGCTTCGGACACCGAGGCGGCCACCGGCGTGCGCACCTCCACGTAGCGGATGGCGAAGTCGGCCAGCCGGGGTGCGACGGCGTCGCCGCGACCGGAAACCAGGTCGCCGACCAACGCCTTCAGCTCGGCGTAGGCGTCGGCCGGCACGGACTCGTCGACCGCCCCGAGTCGCGGACCGGCGCCCCGGACCAGCACGTAGGAAAGTTCGGAGCCGTTGCCGGGCGAGCGCAGCACCAGCGTCCGCGGCCGGTCGCTGGTGCCGGACTCGGCGGCCACGTTGGCAGGCACCGTGTCGGCCGAGCCCCGGCGCACCGGGTCGTCCGCGCCGCGCCACAACCACGTCGTCCCGGCCAGCACCGGCGCCGCGATCGCCACCGCGGCCAGGCCGGCGGCCAACGGCTGGCCGATACCGAAATCGCGGGTGCTCAGCCGGGACGGCAGGTCGCGGCAGCCGACGACCGCCGCGACGGTGACGGCGAGCTGCGCCGCCGCCAGGGCCACCCCGGGCCAGGCAGCGGCCGGGTGTCCACCCGCCGGTGCGGTCACCGAGACGCGCGAGGCGACCAGTGCGATCAGGTACGCGTCGAGCGCCAGCAGCCAGGCCGGCAGCACGGTCCGCCGGTCGGCGGCCAGGGCCAGCCCGACCAGGCCGGCCCCGACCACGCCGACGGCCAGCCAACCGAGGCCGGTCCCCGGGCCGCCGGGGTTGAGGACCAACGTCTGCAGCACCGAGTGCGCCCGGTCGGACAGGCCCGGGCCGGTCGGGCCCGGTTCGATGAACAGCCGGGCCGGGTGGCGTAGCGCGTGGGCCGACCAGGGCAGCAGCACGGCCATCGGCGCCAGGACCGCGATCGCCACCCGACGCAGCAGCGCCGGGTCCGAGCGGCCCCGCCCGGCCACGACCGCACCCGGCAACAGCAGCAGCACCCAGACCAGCGGGACGAAGGCGATCATCACGGTGGTCAGCAGCGCGAAGGTCCACGCCGCCCGGTCGGTGGGCGGGCGGCCCGCGGTGCCCACCACCCGAACCGCGACCCGGCAGGCCACCGGCAGCAGGACCACCACCACCGCCGAGCCCAACCGACCGGCTGCGATCGCGCCGGTCGCGGCCGGGGCCAGCGCGTAGGCCGCCGCGCCCCAGAGCCGGAACGGCCGGGAGGTCGACAGCGCACCACTGGACCAGTACGCGGTGAAGGAGGCCAGCGGGATCGCCGCCAGCAGCAGGAAGCTGACCACCAGACTTACCTGACCCAGCGTCAGGATCCCACCCAGGCCGAGTATTCCCAGGTACGGCGGGGCCGCGGCCGGGCTGCCCAGGCCGTCGGGATGCCACGACGAGGTGTAGGCGGACCACAGCTGCCGCAACGAGTCCGGGGCGGGCAGCAGCGCCCCGCCGAGAAGCTTGCCGCTGCCGAAGAGGTGCCGTTCGGCGACGGCCGCGAGCAACGTCAGGCCCAGCACGAGCATCGTTGCCGGGCTGCGGATCACCCGGCGCAGGATCATCCCGCCCGCCCCGGTGTCGAGGTCCTCGAACGCGGAATCGCCGCCGGTCTCGGCGGCACGGTGGCGGCCGATCGACTCGCGGTCCACGCGGCGACCGCCGATGGCGTGGGTCAGCGCCTCCGCGGCCAGGCCGAACTGGTGGCCCGCCCGCGGGAAGAGCCGCCGCAGCGAAGTGGCCAGGACAGCGTGGTCGGTGCGCCGGGCCCGACGCATCCGCAGCACCGCCCGGGGCCGCAGCAGCACCGTCCAGACGGCGCGCAATTCGTCGGCGGAGTCGCGCGGGGCCTTGGCGGCCAGGTAGAACGCGGCCCGCACCAGGCTGCCGACCAGCAGTCGCGGCAGCGCCAGCACGAACGCCGCCGTGGACAGGTTCGCGAGCAGGACCCGCAGCGCGCCGGCCCGATCCAGCAGGTGCAGCCGACCGGAGCCGGTGTCGATGCGCCGCCGTTCCCGGGCCGCCGCCTCGGCGTGGTGCATCACCGCTGCCGGCACGACCGCCACTCGGTGCCCGGCCAGCCAGGCCCGCCAGCACAGGTCCACGTCGTCGCGCAGCAGCGGCAGATGCGGGTCGAACCCGTCGAGCGCGTCCCACACGTCGCGCCGGATCAGCATCCCGGCGCTGGACACCGCCAGCGTCTCGCGCCGGTTGTCGTGCTGGCCCTGGTCCTGCTCGCCGCGCTCCAGCGACGTTTCACGCCGCCCGCCGCCGTCGATGCTCACGCCCATCTCGAGCAGCACCCGGCGGTCGTACCAACCGCGGATCTTGGGCCCGACCACGCCCAGGCCCGGGTCGGCGGTCACGGCCGCCAGCAGATGCTCCAGGACCTCGGGCTCGGGCTGGGAGTCGTCGTGAATCAGCCACAGCCACTCGTGCGAGCCGGGCTCGGCCGGACCGGCCTGCGCGACCGCGGCCTTCACGGCCGCGCCGTAACCGGTGTCCCGCGGCCGGTGCGTGACCGAGGAGTCCGGAACCCGCTCGCGAAGGATCTCGGGGGTCGAATCGGCGCTGCCGGTGTCGACCACCGCCAGTTGCTGCCAGGGCCGGCTCTGCGCGTACAGCCCGTCGAGCACGGGCCGCAGCCAACGTTCACCGTCGTGAGTGACCAGTACCGCGGTCACGTGATGGACGGCCGACCCGGAAAGCTCGTCTGGTTCAGGCATGCAAGGCGCCTCGGGCGGGACGGCGGTCGCACAGCGGTTGCGCAGCGCTTTCGTCACCCTAGGCCAAGCACCGGGCGCGCCCGGCTCCCTCGCGGACCACCGATGAGGAATCCCCATGTGAGCGAGCTTGCGAGTGAACCAATGTCACCGTGTCAGCCACTCCCGGCGCTCACCGGTACACCGGTGAGCGCCGAGCGCTTCGCCTGTTTCGTCCCCGTTTGTGCGACGTGCCAGCGTCAGACTGCGCGCTTCTTCAGTCGACGCCGCTCACGCTCGGACATGCCGCCCCAGATACCGAAGCGCTCGTCATGGCCGAGTGCGTACTCGAGGCAGTCGTCGCGGACGTTGCACGAGAGGCAGACCCGCTTGGCCTCTCGCGTCGAACCGCCCTTCTCAGGGAAAAAGGCCTCCGGATCGGTTTCCGCGCACAGCGCGTGGTCCTGCCACATGTACTCGCGTTCGACGCCACCCAGCAAGGGGAGGAACACCTCGCCCATCGCTTGCCTCCTCGACCCGCTCTGTCTTTCCCGTTGACGGGAGCCCCCTGACTTCCCGTCATGCCGTTCCGTCGAGCCCGGCCAGATCCGGACGAACTGTAACGAAACGACACGATTGAAATTACATCGGTCAAAATCAGCTCCCGTCAACCCGGGGCGTGCTAGCAGATGACGACACGCCGTTAAGATCAGATGAACCGCCGGTGTGTCTGTGCATTTCGGGCGATTTGCCAGGCTGGGCGCGGTCGGCGGGTCGACGTCGGGTCCGACCCGCGCGCAGCTCCGGGAACCCGACTTGCGACGATGCCGACGTGCGAATCGTTGCGCCTGCCGGCGGGATCGGGGCCGCCAGGTTCCTGCGCGGCCTGCTCGCGCACCTCGCGCAGGCAGGTGTCGAGTCCCAGGTGACCGTCATCGGAAACACCGCCGACGACATCACCTTGTCCGGCCTGCATGTCTCGCCCGACCTCGACACGGTCATGTACACCCTCGGCGGGGGCATCCACCCGGTGCAGGGCTGGGGCCGGGCCGACGAGACCCGCAACGTGCAGGCCGAGCTGACCGCCTACGGGGCGGGCACCGAATGGTTCGCGCTCGGCGACCGGGACATCGCCACGCACCTGGTGCGGACCGAGTTGCTGGCTGCCGGCGCGACCCTGTCCGAGGCGACCGCCGCCCTGTGCGCGCGATGGCAGCCGGGGGTGCGGCTGCTGCCGATGAGCGACGACCCGATCGCCACCCAGGTGACGATCGCCGACGCGACGGCGCCCGGCGGCGTCCGGGTGCTGCACTTCCAGGAGTACTGGGTGCGGCTGGGCGCACCGCCCGCGCTGGCGGTGACCGTGGCCGGCGCCGACAAGTCGAGCCCGGCGCCCGGGGTACTGGAGGCGGTGGCCGAGGCCGACGTGATCCTGTTGCCACCGTCGAACCCGGTGGTCAGCATCGGCGCGGTGCTGGCCGTGCCGGGCATCCGCGAGGCGGTGCGCCAGAACCGCAACGCCCCGGTGGTCGGGCTGTCGCCGATCGTGGGGGGCGCCCCGGTGCGCGGGATGGCCGACCGGATGCTGACCGCGATCGGCGTGGAGACCTCGGCCGAGGCAGTCGGGCTGCACTACGGGGCGCGGCGCCACGGCGGGCTGCTCGACGGCTGGTTGGTCGACTCGGTCGACGCGGCTGCCGTCCCGGGCCTGGAGGCGGCGGGGATCGCCACCCGGGCCGTGCCGCTGCTCATGCGCGACGTCGCGCACAGCGCCGCGATGGCCGCGGCCGCCCTGGACCTGGCCACGGAGATCGCGGCCCGGTGAATCGGCTCGAGATCATCCCGGTGAGCGGCGTCGGCGAGGTGATCGCGGGCACCGACCTGGCCGACCTGGCCGCAGCCCATGCGGACCTTCTCGACGGCGACGTGCTGGTGGTCTCCAGCAAGATCGTCAGCAAGGCCGAGGGCCGGACGATGCAGGCCCCGGACCGTGAGGCCGCCATCGACGCGGAGGCCGTCCGGGTGGTCGCGTACCGGCGCGGTACCCGGATCGTGGAGACCCGGCACGGCCTGGTGCTGGCCGCCGCCGGGGTGGACGCGAGCAACGTGGCGCCGGGCACGGTACTGCTGCTGCCGCTCGACCCGGACGACTCGGCCCGGCGACTGCGGGCCGGGATCCGGGAGCGCACCGGGCGCGACGTCGGCGTGATCGTCAGCGACTCGCTGGGGCGGCCCTGGCGGCAGGGCGTGCTGGACCTGGCGATCGGCGTCGCCGGGCTGGAGCCGATGCACGATCTGCGGGGGACCACCGACGACTACGGCAATCCGTTGGAGGTGACCGTGGTGGCCGTGGCCGACGAGATCGCGGCCGCGGCGGAACTCGTGAAGACCAAGCTGGCCGGGGTGCCGCTGGCGATCGTGCGTGGGCTGGCGGGCGTCGGTGGCCCGGACGGCCCCGGCGCCCGGGCGCTGGTTCGCCCCGCGGCCGAGGACATGTTCGAGTTGGGCACCGCCGAGGCGCGTCGCACCGCGGTCACCAACCGGCGCACGGTCCGGCAGTTCTCGCCCGAGCCGGTGGACCGAGGCGCGGTCGACCGCGCGCTGGCGGCCGCACTGACGGCTCCGGCGCCGCACCACACCCGCCCGTTCCGGTTCGTCTGCCTGTGGTCGCCGGACTCGCGCACCGGGTTCCTCGACGAACTGCGCGCGGCCTGGGTCACCGATCTGACGGCTGATCAGCTGACGTCGGATCAGATCGATCGACGGGTGGCCCGCGGCGACGTGCTGCGCAACGCCCCGTTGGTGATCGTCCCGTTCCTGGTGACCGAGGGCGCCCACACCTACCCGGACGAGCGTCGCAGCGCGGCCGAGCGGGACATGTTCGTTGCCGCCGCCGGGGCCGCGGTGAGCAGCCTGCTGGTCGCCCTGTCAGCCGAGGGCCTGGGCTCGTGCTGGGTCTCCTCGACCCTGTTCTGCCCCGAGCTCGCCACGGCCGCCCTCGGCGTCCCGGAGCACTGGCAGGCGATGGGCGCCGTCGGCGTCGGCGTCCCGGCCGAACCGGCCGGCCCCCGCCCCCCGCTGGACCCCACGGATTACGTGTCCCACCGCTGAGCGGCACCGCCCAATCCCCATCTTCTGTCGTGTCGCGCGCCCTACCGACGAGTTGAAG
>DATASX010000016.1 GCA_036269075.1 Sporichthyaceae bacterium | reverse complement strand
ATGGTTTGGCACCTCGATGTCGGCTCGTCGCATCCTGGGGCTGGAGTAGGTCCCAAGGGTTGGGCTGTTCGCCCATTAAAGCGGTACGCGAGCTGGGTTTAGAACGTCGTGAGACAGTTCGGTCCCTATCCGCTGTGCGCGCAGGAGACTTGAGAAGGGCTGTCCCTAGTACGAGAGGACCGGGACGGACGAACCTCTGGTGTGCCAGTTGTTCCGCCAGGAGCACCGCTGGTTGGCTACGTTCGGAAGGGATAACCGCTGAAAGCATCTAAGCGGGAAGCTCGCTTCAAGATGAGGTCTCCCACAGGGTTAACCTGGTAAGGCCCCCAGCTAGACGACTGGGTTGATAGGCCGGATGTGGAAGCACGGTAACGTGCGGAGCTGACCGGTACTAATAGGCCGAGGACTTGACCACTCACTCTCACTCTTCGAGTGTCGTGAATTTTTGCTACGCGTCCACTGTGCAGTTCCCGAGATACGGTCGGGTCGCTGCTCCTCCGGGAGCGCGCGACGATATCTCAATAGAGTTTCGGCGGTCATGGCGAAGGGGAAACGCCCGGCTCCATTCCGAACCCGGAAGCTAAGCCCTTCAGCGCCGATGGTACTGCACTGGTGACGGTGTGGGAGAGTAGGACGCCGCCGGACATTCTTTCGATAGGGGTCGCCGAATGGCGGCCCCTATCGCTTTTTGCGTGTCCGGTTCGAATAGTCGAGGTGTGCAGATGTCCGAGCAACGTCCGTCTTCCGGCAGCGGCAAAGCCCGCGGCGGCCCACGTCCGACCGGGGCAGGTAAGTCGGCCGCGAACTCTGCGGGTCGTCCGCGGACAGGCTCCGGCAGACCAGGCGATGCCCCCGGCAAGCGCGGCGCAAATTCGTCGGGCTCGTACGGTTCCGGCGCGGGGCGGTCCGGGCATGGTGGCCCGCCGCGCGGCGATTCCGGCGGCAATTCTTCGCGCGGAAATGAATTCCGTGGCCGTGGCAATTCTGATTTCGATAACGGACGTCGCTCGCCCGATTCTCCCGGCGCTTCCTCGGGCCGATCTGAGGACCGGCCTCGTCGTTCTTTCGGCAGCGGACAGAGCCCAGCCGGTGGGGGAGGCGGCGGGCAGAGTCGTTACGGTGGTCCCCGCGACGGCGCCGCTCGACGTCGGGTAGGTGACCGTGAGGGCGGTCGGGCCGGCGGTGCTCCGCGTGGTGAGGGCCAGGCCCGTTTCGGCGGCGCTCCCCGCGACGGCGCCGCTCGACGTGCGGTAGGTGACCGTGAAGGTGGACGTCCCGGTGGCTTCGTCGGCACGGGCCGCGGGGGCAGCCACGGGCGGCCCGGGGGTTCCGGTGGTGATGAGGCTCGGCGTCCGCAGCGCGAGGGTGGGCAAGGCCGGAGTTTCGATCGAGGGGCGCAGCCGAGCGGCAGACCGCCCCGCGCCGGTGCGGGCGGCGACGGCCCGCGGGGCCCCCAGGGACACGGCCGGGTCGGGGATTCCGCGACAGGTCGACGCCAGCCCCAGCGGGGGGCCGAGCGATCGGCGTTCCGCGGCTTCGGCGATGCTGCTGAGGTGAACGCGCAGCGGTCGGACGGCCCGCGTAATTCCGGCGGCCCGCGCACTTCCGGTGGACCGGCCCGCGGTGGGGCAGGAGTTGTCGGCCGCGACCGGCCCGAGGCGCGTGGCGGCGGTCGGCCGGCGGGGCCCGGGGAGCGTCGGGGGGCGAATGCTGCTCGAGGCTCGGAGCGTGGGGCGCCGCGACGCTCGGATGCGCCTGGCGGAGTCGAGTCCCGCGGCCGCGGCCCGGGGCGTCGCGACTTCGCGGAGTCGACCCCGCGTCCGGCGGGTCCGGCCGTCGACGCGGACATCACCGGTCGCGAGTTGGACAAGGACGTCCTGCGCGAGCTGACCACGTTGCGGGCTGAGGCCGCCGAGGCGGCGGCCAAGCACCTGGTGATGGCTGCGCGCCTGATCGACGAGGACCCCGACGCGGCCTACGAGCACGCGATGGCTGCCCGACGTTGTGGACCTCGGGTCGGCGTCATTCGGGAAGCCGTCGGGCTGGCGGCCTACGCCGCCGAGAAGTGGACCGAGGCGCTGGCCGAGCTGCGGGCGGCCCGACGGATCTCGGGCAACGCCGAACACTGGCCGGTGATGGCCGACTGCGAGCGCGCCCTCGACCGCCCCGAGCGCACCTTGGCGATGGCCGCCGACCCGGAGGCCAAGCGATTGGACCGCGCCGGAACGGTCGAGATGCGGATCGTCGTCGCCGGCGCCCGGGCCGACCTGGGCCAGCTCGACGCCGCCGTGGTCACACTGCAGACCCCGGATCTCAACGAGACAGCGGTCACCGACTGGTTGGCGCGGCTGCGGTTCGCCTACGCCGCGGCGCTCGAGGCGGTGGGCCGGATGGAGGAGGCCCGGCTCTGGTTCAGCCGCGCGGCCGACGTCGATCCGGAGGGCGACACCCCGGCGGCCGAGCGACTGCTCGAACTTGACGGGGTCGCGTTCACCGAGACCGAGGTCGGCGACTTCGAGGGCGGCGAACAATTCGAGGGCGGCGAACAATCCGAGGAAGATGACGGGGTTGTGCTCGAGCACTCCGAGGCGCCCGGGCCGGCGCCGGCCGAAGGGACGCACGAAGCGTGACCGAACCGGACCGGAGTGCACTGACCCGAGGCCTCGAGCGGCCGCCCGCGGAGAGCTACGACGCGGCACTGCTCGACCTGGACGGGGTCGTGTACGTCGGTCCGGCAGCCGTGCCCCACGCCGTCGACGCGCTGGCCGCGGCCCGGAAGGTGGGCATGCGGCTGGCCTTCGTCACCAACAACGCCTCCCGAACCCCCCAGGCGGTCGCTGCTCACCTGCGCGAGCTCGGCATCCCCGCGGACGCCGACGAGGTGGCCACCTCCGCCCAGGCCGCGGCGCGGATCGTGGCCGAGCTGGTCCCACCCGGCTCGGCCGTCCTGGTGGTCGGCGGTGCGGGCCTCGAGCAGGCCGTCGTCGACCGCGGACTGCATCCGGTCCGGGTCTACGACTCCCAGGTCGCCGCGCTCGTGCAGGGCTATCACCCCACCGTCGCCTGGACGCATCTGGCTGAAGGCACGTTCGCGGTCCGCGGTGGCGTCCCGTGGATCGCCAGCAACACCGACCTGACCATCCCCACCCCGCGGGGCATCGCCCCGGGCAACGGCACACTGGTCAACGTGATCCGCACGGCCACCGGCGTCGACCCGATCGTCGCCGGCAAGCCGGAGCTCGCGCTGCACGCGGAGTCCGCCGAGCGCGTCGGCGCGCGGCACCCGCTGGTGGTCGGCGACCGACTCGACACCGACATCCTCGGTGCCGACCGGGCCGGTGCCGACAGCCTGCTGGTGCTCAGCGGGGTCACCGACGCCGCCGAACTGCTCGCCGCGCCGCCGGACCGCCGACCCACGTTCTTGTCCGCCGACCTGCGCGGGCTGCTGCGTCCACACGACCCGGTCGCCGCGACCGACGAGGGCATCGCGGTGGGCGGCTGGTTCGCCTCGGTCCGCGACGGCCGCCTGGAACTGACCGGCGACGGAGTGCTCAGTGAAGGTCTGCGGGCCGCGTGCGTGGCCTGGTGGGCGAACCCGGGCGACCACCTCGCACCAGCGCTGCGCCGATTGGAGAAGTGTCGCTCGGAGCAAGCCGATGGCTGAAGCCGCGGTCCTGCGCGCGGCGACCGACCGATCGCCGGGCGACCTGGCGGTCGCGGCGACGATCTTCGGGTGGATCACCGCGGTGCTGCTGGCCGACCGGCACGCCTCGCTGCTGCAGCAGCGGCTGTTGGGCGTGGCCACCTGGGCGGTGCTGGTCGCGCTGCTGTTCCGGGAGCCGCCCCTGGTCCGGGCCCAGGTCGCGATCGTGGTCGCGTTCGCGACCGCGGTGGAGTACACCTTCTCCCCGTTCCTGGGGGTGTACGTCTACCGGCTGCACAACGTGCCCGCATTCGTCCCGCCCGGGCACGGGCTGGTCTACCTGTGCGCGTTGGCGATCGGCCGCACCCGCTGGTTGCACCGCTACCGACGCGAGTTCGTCATCGCGACCGTGCTGCTCGGCGGCAGCTACGCGCTGATGATGCTGCTGCGACCCAGGCACGACGTGCTGGGCGCGTTCTGGTTCGCCTGTCTGGTCGGTTTCCTGCGCCTGGGGCGCTCACGGACGTTGTACGTCGGGGCGTTCGCGATCGTCACCTACCTGGAACTGCTCGGCACGCATTTGGCCACCTGGACCTGGCAGCCGCACGACCCGACCGGGATCGTCAGCATCGGCAACCCGCCCAGCGGGGCCGCCGGCGGCTACGGCTGGTTCGACCTCGCGGCGTTGTTCGGCGCCCCGGCCCTGCTGCGGCTGACCACCGGGGTGCGACGGCGCTCGGTCGTTCAGGAACCCGAACTGGTCTGAACGAACTTCAGTGCGGCCTCGTGGAGGCGGCCGTTGCTGGCCAGCGCGCTGCCCCCGGCCGGCCCGGGTCCACCGTTGAGGTCGGTGAACGTCCCGCCGGCCTCGGTGACGATCAACGCGACCGCGGCCAGGTCGTGCAGTGCCACCTCGGGCTCGGTGGCCACGTCGAGCGTGCCCTCGGCCAGCAGCATGTACGACCAGAAGTCGCCGTAGGCGCGGGTGCGCCAGCAGGCCCGGGTCAGGTCCAGGAAGCCGGGCAGCAACCCGCGCTCCTCCCACCCGGACAGGCTCGAGTACGACAACGAGGCATCGGCCAGCGACCCGACCGCGGAAACCCGGCAGGGCGTGCCGTCCGCCGGGCCGGGACCGGTGAACGCCCCCGCTCCCGCACCGGCCCACCAGCGGCGCCCCAACGCGGGCGCCGAGACCACGGCGGCGATCACCTCGGCCCCGTCCATCAGCCCGATCAGGCTGGCCCACACCGGTACGCCGCGGACGAAGTTCTTGGTGCCGTCGATCGGGTCGATCACCCAGCGGCGTGCGGCGGACCCGGTGTCGGCGAACTCCTCACCGTGCACGGCGTCCTGGGGCCGTTCGGTCGCCAGGATCTCCCGCAGCCGTTCCTCGACGCCGCGGTCCGCGTCGGTCACCGGGGTCAGGTCGGGCTTGGCCTCGACGCGCAGGTCGACAGCGCGGAACCGGTCGGTGGTGATCGCGTCGGCGGCGTCGGCCAGCCGGTGGGCCAGGGCTAGGTCGTCGAGCACGAACCGGACTCTAGTGGCCAATAGCCGGACGTCATCCCGGCGAGTCGGGGGTGACACGACCCTGAAACCTCCGCACATAACCCTTCACATGGCACAAGCCGGGCAGCGGTGGTGCTCGAATGAAACCTGTGATCACCGAGCTTTAGGAGCCGAGGTTGTTCGACACCTTCACCGGTCTGCCGATGCACGTACTGGTCATCCATCTCGTCGTGGTGCTGGTACCGCTCAGCGCGATGGCAACCATCGCCGTGTTCCTGCGTCCGACCTGGCGGGAGCGATACGCCGCTCCCGTCGCGGCGTTGAACGTCGCGATGCTCGTGCTGACCTTCGTCACGGTGGAGGCCGGCTGGGACCTGCAGTCCCGTTATCGAAAGTTGGGTGACACGCAGGCGCCCAAGAACCACCACGAGGGCTTGGGCAAGGCCCTGCTGATCATCGTCCTGGTGCTGGCGGTGGCCTCGGTGGGCACGTGGGCGGGCGGGGTCGCCAAGCTGCCCGCGCTCGCCGTCACCGGCCTGGCCGGTCTGGTCGCGGGGCTGGCGGTGGCCTCGATCGTGTTGACCGTGCTGACCGGCGACGCGGGGTCGCGGTCGCACTGGGCGGACTTCATCAAGAGCTCGGACAAGGCCGCCGCCAACCACCAGTGACCGCCTGTCAGTGACTGCCGGTCAGTGGCCGGTGTCGTCGCCGGTCGTCCGCGCCCGCAGCAGTCGCCGCAACGAGTCCAGCCGCGCCGGATCGGCGTGGCCGGCCGCGACCCAGGCGTCCAACGCGCATTCCGGTTCGTCATGGCTGCAGCCGCGAGGGCAATTCTCGGCACCGGGGGCGAGGTCGTCGAACGCTCGCAACACCGAAGCCGGACTGACGTGCGCCAGTCCGAAACTGCGGACCCCGGGGGTGTCGATCACCCAACCGCCGCCGGGCAGTTCCAGCGCCACCGCGGAGCTGGATGTGTGTCGGCCGCGCCCGGTCACTGCGTTCACGTGCCCGACCGCCCGGTCGCTGCCCGGCACCAACGCGTTGACCAGTGTCGACTTGCCGACCCCCGAGTGGCCCACCAGCACGCTGGCCCGGCCGGCGAGAAGTGGTCGCAGAGCGTCCGCTCCCGTCACGCGGTCCACCGCGATCGCGTCGACCCGCAGCGGGGCGTAGGCCGCGAGCAACGCGGCCGGATCGCCCAGATCCGACTTGGTCAGGCACAACAGCGGTACGAGGCCGGCGTCGTAGGCCGCGACCAGGCACCGGTCGATCATCCGCGGTCGCGGCTCCGGGTCGGCCACGGCGGTGACGATCACCAGCTGGTCGGCGTTGGCCACCAGCACCCGCTCGACGGGGTCGGCGTCGTCGGCGCTGCGGCGCAGCACCGAGGTCCGGTCCTCGACCCGGACCACCCGGGCCAGCGTGTCCGGCTCCCCGGACACGTCGCCGACCAGGCCCACCCGATCGCCCACGGCCAACGCCCGACGACCCAGCTCCCGGGCCTTCATCGCCACCACCTCGCAGAGTGGATCGCCGTCCAGCCGGACGGTCACCCGCCCGCGGTCCACGGCCACGATCTGCCCGCCGGTCGCGTCGGAGTGCGCCGGCCGCAGCCGACTACGTGGTCGAGAGCCCCGACCGGGCCGGACGCGCACGTCGTCCTCGTCGAGGTGCTCGGTCCGGTCCGAGCGCGGGCGGCGGCTCAGGCGACTCGCCCCAGCATTGCCTGCCACATCCCGACGAACCCGGGCAGCGTCTTGTCGGTCGTCTCGACGTCCTCGACCTCGATGCCGTCGACGAGCAGGCCGAGCAAGGCCCCGGTGGTCGCCATCCGGTGGTCGGCATAGGTGTGGAACACGCCGGGCCGCAGCGGCCGTGGCCGGATCACCAGCGAGTCGCCGGAGTCGGTCACGTCGCCGCCGAGCCAGTTCAACTCCGCCGCCAGCGCGGCCAGGCGATCGGTCTCGTGGCCCCGCAGGTGACCGATGCCGCGCAGGTTGCTCGGACCGTCGGCCAGGGCCGCGATCCCGGCGATGGTCGGCACCAGCTCGCCGACCTCGCGCAGGTCCGCGTCGATCCCGTTGACCTGCCCGGTGCCGCGCACGAGCAGGCCGTCGGTACGGAACGAGCACTCGGCGCCCATCCGGGCCAGCAGACTGCGCAACGCGTCGCCGGCCTGCTCGGTGGACCGCGGCCACCCGCGCACCACCACCTCACCACCGGTCACCAGCGCGGCGGCCAGGAACGGGGCGGCGTTCGACAGGTCGGGCTCGACCGCGAGCTCGCCCAGCTTGATCGGTCCGGGGGCCACCCGCCAGCGGTCCGGTTCCCGGTCGTCGACGTCCACCCCGGCGGCGCGCAGCATCGAGACGGTCATGCGGATGTGCGGCAGCGACGGCAGCGGGCCGCCGAAGTGGCGGACCTCGACGCCCGCCGCGAACCGGGGCGCGGCCAGCAGCAGTCCGCTGACGAACTGGGAGGATGCCGACGCGTCCAACGTCACCGGGCCGCCGGGCAGCCCGCCCGCGCCGTGGACCGCGAACGGCAGCGCGTCGCCGGTGATGCTCGCGCCCAGGTCGCGCAGCGCCCCGAGCACCGTGCCCATCGGTCGTTCCCGGGCCCGCGGGTCGCCGTCGAAGTGGACCTCACCCGCCGCCAGCGCCGCCACCGGCGGCAGGAACCGCATCACGGTCCCGGCCAACCCGCAGTCGACGTCGGCCGGGCCGCACAACTGCCCGGGCCCGACGATCCAGTCGCCGGATTCGGTGTCGCGGACCGGGACGCCCAGGCTGCGCAGGGCCGCGGCCATCAACTCGGTGTCGCGGGAGCGCAGCGGGCGGCGCAGCGCCGCCCCGGACTGGGACAGCGCGGCGAGCACCAACGCCCGGTTGGTGATCGACTTGGACCCCGGGACGTCCACCTGAGCACGCACCGGCCCGGCGGCGCGGGGCGCGGGCCAGTGGGCAACGGTCACATCGGACAATTGTAGTCGGCCCGCCCCGGGGGCCGGTGCGCGCGGTGATTGAGCGTCAGAACAGCTGCGGAGTTGCGAAGTGACGACCGATCAGATCCAGATCGAGACCCCGGTCGGGCCGGGGCGGGCCACCGTGCACCGCGCGGGCCGCAAGAAACTCGGGACCTTGGTGCTCGGCCACGGGGCCGGCGGCGGCATCGACGCCCGCGATCTGGTCGCGTTGGCAGCCGCGCTGCCGTCCCGGGGGGTGAGCGTGGTGCTGGTCGAGCAACCGTGGCGACTGGCCGGGCGCAAGGTCGCCGGGCCGCCCAAGCAGTTGGATGCGGCGTGGATCGCAGTGCTGGCCGCGCTGCGCCCCGCTGGGCCGCTGGTGGTCGGGGGTCGCTCGGCCGGAGCCCGGGTGGCCTGCCGGACGGCGTTGACCGTCGGTGCGGATGCCTGCCTGGCACTGGCCTTCCCGCTGCACCCGCCAGGCCGCCCCGAGCGCTCCCGGGCCGCGGAACTGCTCGAGTCCGGGGTTCCGACGTTGGTGGTGCAGGGCGAACGCGACCCGTTCGGCGGCCCGGCCGAGTTCCCCTCGGGCACCCGGATCGTCGGCCTGCCGTGGGCGGACCACTCCTTCGGCGTCCCGGCCAAGGCCGGCCTGGGGCCGAGCGAGACCACCGATCGCATCGTCGGCGCGGTGCTCGATTGGTGGCCCGGCCGCTGAGCCCGGGAATCGTCGGCGGTTTCTCGTGGTTCCGCCAAGTGTTCACGGTCAAGCGGTTTTCCTCGAGCACGGGTTTGGGAGTGCGATGCCGACGGCGTGCCTGGCACCACCGATGGCGACGAAGCCAGTTCGCCGCCTAGGCTCGGTGTCGATGACCACTGCCGAGAGCACCCAGGCTCGGGCCGACAGGTTCGAGCGCGAGGCCTTGCCCTACCTCGACCAGCTCTACGCGGCCGCGATGCGCATGACGCGCAACCCGTCCGACGCCGAGGACCTGGTCCAGGAGACGTTTGCCAAGGCGTTCGGGGCCTTCCACCAGTTCGAGACCGGCACCAACCTGAAGGCCTGGCTGTACCGGATCCTCACGAACACGTTCATCAACTCCTACCGCAAGAAGCAGCGCGAGCCGCTGCAGAGCGCGTCCGAGGACATCGAGGACTGGCAGCTGGCCCGGGCCGAGTCCCACACCTCCAGCGGGTTGAAGTCCGCCGAGGTCGAGGCGCTCGAGCACCTGCCGGACAGTGACGTGAAGGCCGCCCTGGCCGAACTGCCCGAGGAGTTCCGCATCGCGGTGTACCTCGCCGACGTCGAGGGCTTCGCCTACAAGGAGATCGCCGAGATCATGGGCACTCCGCTGGGCACCGTGATGTCGCGCCTGCACCGCGGTCGTCGAGCGTTGCGCGACCGGCTCACCAGTTACGCCCGGGAGCGCGGTGTCGTGCGCCCCACCACCGAGGACGCCGCCGGAGAGCAGGACGTATGAGTAACGGGCTGCCGCATTTCACCTCCTGTGCCGACGTACTCGCGCGGGTCTACGAGTTCATCGACCACGAGCTCGCCGACGCCGACTGCGCCAAGATCCAGGAGCACCTCGACGAGTGCGGGCCGTGCCTGCACCAGTTCGGGCTCGATCAGATCGTCAAGGACGTGGTGAAGCGTGGGTGCGGCTGCGAGCCGGTGCCGGAGGAGCTGCGCAGCCGGGTGATGTGCCGGATCCGTGAGGTCCAGGTCCAGATCGTCACGGTCGAGGAGATCTGAGCCACCGGAACCGCTGAGACGACCCTGATCCGACGAGAGCCCCGGGCGCGCGCGCTCGGGGCTCCTTGCGCTCGGCGGTCAGGAGTTCGGACGCCGACCGTGGTTCGCCTTCGACTTCTTGCGGCCCTTGCGACGGCGCGCCCTTCTGCCCATCGACTGCTCCGTTCGTCGCCGGGCGACACAGATCCGCCCGCTCTGAATCCATCCTCCCACGGGCGCGGTGCGCGCTCGCCCTCGGCCGACCCCGCGACCGTGACCGTTTCTTGGTGAAACCTCCGTGGTCCCACAGACCTCAAGTGACTATTGTGACTAAAGGGTCATTCGGTGCCAATGGGCCGGATGTGGGGAGGATCAGATGGGTTTCGGGTCGGTGCCCGCAACGCGTCGTCCGGCGGTCGGGGAAGGTGCCGGCTCCGTCGCGGCGCTACTGGCGGCCGTGGCGGTGAAGGACCCGTACACCGCGGGTCATGCGCACCGGGTCGCCGTGGGTGCCGAGCTGATCGGTCGCGGATTGGGACTGCCCCCGGAGCGCTGCGCGCAGCTGCGGCTGACCGGTCTGCTGCACGACATCGGCAAGCTGGCCGTGTCGACCCCGGTGCTGCGCAAGTCCGAGGAACTGACCGCCGCCGACGTCGCCGAACTGCACGACCACCCGGCGCGGGGCGTGGACCTGCTGGCCGACCTGGAGGTGCCCGCCGAGGTGCTCGCCGGCGTGCTGCACCACCACGAGCGGATGGACGGCGCCGGGTACCCGGACCGGTTGGCCGCCGGAGCGATCCCGGAGTTCGCCCGGGCCGTGGCCGTCGCCGACGCGTATGACGCCATGACCACCCGACGCCCTTACGGACGGGTGCGGACCCCGGTCGAGGCGTTGGACGAGCTGTGGTCGGCCGCCGGGACCCAGTTCGACCCGGTCATGGTCGCGGCCTTCGCCGACGCGCTGCGTCAGTTGCTGCCGGCGCCGTCCGAGGGGGACTTCATCGCGCAGGTCGGGTCGCCGCCCGGCAACCGCCAGCGGTTCTTCGCGACCACCCGGTAGCCCCCGTGCGCCACCCAGCGGAACGGTGGCACGCGTAACACCGCGCCGAGGACCGCCCACGGCCCGCCGCAGTCGAGCAGCAACTTGGCGATGGCCTGCGCGCCGCCGAAGACCCGGCCGTCCGGTTGCACCCAGAGCACCTCGTGGCGGGCCCGGGCGCGCGGGATCCCCAACCCGGCCAGGTCGACGCGCTGCCAAGGCTTGAACTGCGCCTCGGTCGGCAGGCGCCGGGCGGCGAAGCGGACGCAGCGGTTGCAGAAGCCGCAGTCGCCCTCGTAGATCATCAGCGCCCGGTGTGCCACCGGCTCATCATGCCCCCTGGAGCAACCAGGGTGCCGTCGGATCGAAGACTCCTCGCCGGCGCCGCAACGCGGTGAAGACGCACAAGCCGGCCCCGGCGGCGATCGCGATGTCGCCGAGGCTGTCGATCTCCCGGTGTCCGGGCAGCGGGACTGCCACCCGGTCGGCGAGCGCGGGCACCTTGGTCCCGCGTCCGGAGACGACGTGGTTGTGCTCGGTGCCGGCCGAGATCGGCGCGGTGGCGACGCCGGCCCGGTCGGCCGACTCCAGGTCGACCGGCATCGCGCCGTTGGCCACGACGACGATCGCATTCAGCAGCATGCCCAGCGCCGCCAGTGGGACGCCGGGGACGTGCAGGTTCCGCATGGCGAACTGGAGCATCAGCGTCGTCGCCAGGATCACGGCCGCGCAATAGCCGGGGCTCCCGCTCGCGCCGAGCAGTGGCTCGCAGAACAGCACCGACACCGACGCGAGCAGCAGGGCCGGCGTCCGCAGGCGATGCCCCCGGATCCGCCCGGCGCGTCCGCCGCTCACCCACCCCGCCAGCGCGGCCAGCAACATCACGATCACCGTCAGCCCCATGTGCCCAGTTTCGCAACTCGGGCTCGCTCAGCCCGGTTACGACATGGCGCCGATCGGAAGCGGCTCAGGAAGCCGGGGTGGGCAGGGTGCCGTGCTCGCTGCAGCGGGCGGTCCAGCTGCGTGGGGTTACCTGGACGACCATCCGCCGCCGGCAGTGCGGGCAGAACCGGGGCGGCTCGAGCGCCCGGGCAACCCGGCACGCCGCGTGGTCGCCCACGGCCTCGGGGTCGCCGCAGCGGTCGCAGTAGTGGGGGGCGGAACTGTCCGGCACGGCTCGTAGGGTACTTACATGACAGCGCTTGGTGCCGTTCCGGACGTCGACCCCACATTCGAGATCCTGCTGCCCCGCCCGGCAGACGCGGTTTGGCTGGCCTTCCGTGACCCGGAGCTGGTCAAGCGGTGGTACGGCTGGGAGTTCGACGGGCTCGACGAGGAGATCAAGGCGCTGTTCGTCGAGGGCGCGGTGGCCGACCGCGACTCGCGCTCGATCCACATCGGCGGGCACCTGTTCACGTTCATCCCGGCCGAGCAGAACACCCACCTGAAGGTCGCCCGGCGGGCGCCGCGGGCCGCCGACGACGAGATCGACTGGGCCGCGCAGTACGACGACATCGAGGAGAGCTGGATCGGCTTCCTCCAGCAGTTCAAGTTCAGCCTGGCCCGCCATCCGCAGGAGCGCCGCCGGACGGTGTTCCGGGCCGGTGTGGCCCGCAGCGGGATGCCGACCCCGCTCGGCGACCTGCTCGGGCTGGCCACCGCGGCACGGACCCCGGCGGGGGAGCCCTACCTGGCCGACGTCGGTCCGGGCGAGCGGCTCGAGGGCGAGATCTGGTACCGGACGACCCTGCAGCTCGGCCTGACCGTCGACGGCTGGGGCGACGGGCTGCTGGTGCTGGCGCATCCGCCATCCGCGCCGGAGCCGTTCGCCTACGCGACCATGACGCTGACCGCCTACGGTCTCGACGACGCGGCGCACGCCGACCTCGAGGCCCGCTGGGGCAAGTGGTGGTCGGCACGGTACGAGGAGGACTGAGACACCGGTTCGCGAGATCCGAGTGCCGGTTACGGCACGTGCATCTTGAGCTGTCCGGCGATCTTGCCGTTGGTCAGCCCGCAGGCGTCGTACTCGTAGTTGATCGTGTAGTCGCCGCCCTTGCGGTACTTCTTCTTGAGTTGGTACCGGTCGGCCACCTCGTGGACCATCCGCTTCTCCCCGGCCAGCGCGCAGCGCTGCGCCTTGGTCGGGGCGGTGTAGGAGGTGCCGTCGCCCCAGTCCAGGTGCTCGTAGATGCCGATGTCGCGCTTGGCCGGGATCGGGTACTCCTCGATCTGGCCGGTCTTCGTCGAGTACGGCCGGAACACGTAACCCGCGAAGGTCAAGGTGATGACCAGGTCCCGGTCGTGCCGTTCGTAGGCCAACGTGATGCGCAGTTCCGGGGTCTCCTGCGGAGTCTGCGGCGCGGCGTTCGGGGCGGCACTGGGCGGCGCTGCGTTGGGTTGGGCGGCGTTGGGTTGCGCGGCGTCGGGTTGTCCCGCCGGCGCTGTCGTCGGTGGCGCGGTCACCGCGCCGTTCGGCCCGTCCAGCAGGACGGCCCCGACCGGGGCGTACGCCACTGCGACGGCACTGCCGGCGCCGCTGGTCCCTGCCACACCCGCGGTGGCCAAGGCCACCCCCGCGACGACCACGGCGCTGATCGTGGTGATCCGGCGCAGGTCCTTCCGATCGGCCGCGCGGCCGGCGGCCCGGTGCTGTCGCCGGGACACGTGCTGCCCACCTTGCATCTGTTCCCCCAGCAGCGGTGACTACGTGCGGAGTGAACGCATCCGCCACTCCGGATACACACCCGGCTGAAAACCAATTCAGTCCCAGGAGTCACTTTTCTAACACGAGTGCACTGCCGGATCGGGGACGCGCGCCGTGCGCCGAGACCTCAGGCCGGGACGGTCGCCGGGTCGAAGTTGTAGTCGGCCGCGGAGGTCGCGTCGACGCCCGCGCGGGCGCCGAGCAGCCGCAGCACCGGGGTCAGCGCAACGGCCACCAGGAGATTGATCAGCACGGCCACGAAGCCGGGATAGATGACGATCTTGGTGTCCAGGCCGAGATGGCTCAGCGCGTACGAGGAACCGCCGAAGTGCTGCTTGTGCTTGGCCGGGTTCGGCGTCACGTAGAGCATCCACATGCCGATGAAGAGTCCGGCGGCCCAGCCGGCCAGCAGTGCCCAGCGGTGGAACCACCGGGTGTAGAGGCCGCCCACGATCGCGGGCAACGTCTGCAGGATGATCACCCCGCCGATCAGTTGCAGGTCGATCGAGAACTGCGGGTCGACCTCCAGGATCACCGCGACCGCCCCGGCCTTGACCAGCAGGGAGACCAGCTTGCTGACCTGGGCCTGTTCCTTGTGCGAGGCGTTCGGCCGCACGTAGGGCAGCCAGATGTTGCGGCTGAACAGGTTCGCCGCGGCGATCGACATGATCGCGGCCGGCACCAGCGCGCCGATGCCGATCGCGGCGTAGGCGACGCCGGCGAACCAGGACGGGAACTCGTGGGCGAACAACAGCGGCACGACGGTGTTGGGGTCGGGCTTGCCGTGGCTGGTGACCGGCTTGATGCCGGCGGCGATCGCCATGAAGCCGAGCATCGCGATCAGCCCGAGCACGACGCTGAAGGCGGGCAGGCCGGCCATGTTCTTCTTGATCGTGGCGCGGTCGCGGGCGGCGAACATCGCCGTCATCACGTGCGGGTAGAGGAACAACGCCATCGCCGAGCCGACGTAGAGGGTCAGGTAGCCGGGGATCTGCGGGTGGGTCAGCGTCAGGCTGCCGGTGTGCGTGGTGGCGAACTTCTGGTCCGCGGCGGCGAAGATCCGGTGGAATCCGTGCAGCTTGATCGGGATCGCGATGATCGCAACGATCACCACCAGGTAGATCAACGTGTCCTTGACGAACGCGATCACCGCCGGAGCGCGCAGGCCCGCGGTGTAGGTGAATGCGGCCAGGATCACGAACGAGATGATCAACGGCCACTCGTCGATCCCGAGCACCTCGTGGTTTCCGATGCCCAGGGTCTCCAGCACCGCCTGCACGCCGGCCAGTTGCAGCGCGATGTAGGGCAGGGTCGCCACGATCCCGGTGATCGCGATCGCCAGCGCCAGCATCGGCGAGCCGTGCCGCAGCTGGACGAAGTCGGCCGCGGTCACGCAGCCGTTGGCCTTGGCCACCGACCACATGCGCAGCGCGACGAAGAAGATCATCGGGTAGACGATCGCGGTGTAGGGGACCGCGAAGAATCCCAGTGCTCCGGCGCCGTAGACCAGCGCGGGCACTGCGACGAAGGTGTACGCGGTGTACAGGTCGCCGCCGATCAGGAACCAGGTGACGAACCCGCCGAACCGGCGCCCGCCCAGGGCCCATTCCTCCAGGTGGTCCAGACTCTCGGCACGCCGCCAACGCGAGGCCAGGAAGCCCAGACTCGCGACCCCGCCGAAGAGCACCAGGAAGACCGTCAGCGCTACCCCGTCGACCTGGGGGCTCACTTGTCGCCGCCGGTGTCGTCGCCCTTACCGCCGCGCTCGAGCACGAGCACGGCTACCGCGGCCAGGGCGGAAAACGGGACGAGCAGCAGTTGGCCCCAGTAGAAGAAGGGGATGCCGTCCAGCGCGGGAGTGCGCCGGTTGAACACCGACGGCACCAGGCAGGCGACGATCGGGATGAGCAGGAGCCATCCGGCGTGCTTACGCAACGCGCACCTCCGACGTCCGCGGCGCTGTTGCGGAAACCGTAGGTGTCGGACGGGGGTTACGTGCCGTTATCGGCCCGGGAACGCTCCCGCGCGTCGCGCCGGACTCAGACCGCGGCGGCGATCGCCTTGATCGGCATCGAGAGTTCGCGGAGCAGGTCGAGGTCCTCCGACGGGTCCCGGCCCAGGGTGGTCAGGTAGTTGCCGACGATCACGGCGTTGATGCCGCCGAGCAGTCCGTCGCGGGTGCCGAGATCACCCAGGGTGATCTCGCGGCCGCCGGCGAACCGCAGAATGGTGCGCGGCAGGGCGAGGCGGTAGGCGGCGATCGCGCGCAGGGCGTCGGCGGCGGTGAGTGGTTCGAGGTCGCCGAAGGGGGTACCCGGGCGCGGGTTGAGGAAGTTCAGCGGGACCTCGTCGGGCTCCAGCGCCGCGAGTTGGGCGGCGAACTCGGCGCGTTGTCCCAGGGTCTCGCCCATGCCGAGGATGCCGCCGCAGCAGACCTCCATGCCGGCTTCGCGGACCATCGACAGGGTGTCCCAGCGCTCTTCCCAGGTGTGGGTGGTGACCACGTTGGTGAAGTAGGAGCGGGCGGTCTCCAGGTTGTGGTTGTAGCGGTGCACGCCGATCTGCGCGAGTTCGTCGACCTGTTCCTGGGTGAGCATGCCCAGGGATGCGGCGACCTGGATGTTCACGGCGGCCTGGATCGCCGCGACGCCTTCGCGCATCTGGCTCATCAGTCGGGCGTCGGGGCCGCGTACGGCCGCGACGATGCAGAACTCGGTGGCTCCGGTCGCGGCGGTGGCCTTGGCCGCCTCGACCAGCGAGGGAATGTCCAGCCAGGCAGAGCGCACCGGGGAGGTGAACTGGCCGGACTGGGAGCAGAAGTGGCAGTCCTCCGGGCAGCCGCCGGTCTTCAGCGAGACGATGCCCTCGACCTCGACCTCCGGGCCGCACCAGCGCATCCGCACCGCGTGGGCGAGGGCCAGCAGGTCCGGCACGGCTTCGTCGGGCAGGTTCAGCACCGCCAGGACGTCGGCCTCGGTCAGCCCGATGCCCTGCTCCAGGACCAGTTCGCGAGCGCGGACCAGGACGTCGGGCAGCGTGCCTTCGGCTGCGATCTGCGTCACGACGGTCACCGATGCACTCCCGCGGGTCGATGGATTCGTAGGCTGTGCTTATCGTTCGGACTCCTGCTCATGGGTGCTCCTTCGTCGCGCCCATGACTCAGTTCGCCCGAATTCTGCCGCATCGAACTTCCCCCCGAGCGGGGGAGCCAGACCCTTCCGGGCTTCCGCGAGGAATGTCACCCCGTCGAGCGCGCCAATGTTAGCAGCCATTAACCCGGCGAGCGGGCGGGCGGCCAGGGTGGTGAGGTCCTCCACGTTGCAGCGGGCGGCGAGGTCGGGCTCGGCCGGCCAGGACCCGATGACCAGGCCGGCGGGCTCCAACCCACGGTGGGCCATCGCCTCCAGCGTCAACGCGGTGGCGTTCAGGGTGCCCAGGCCTGGTTCGGTGACGACGAGCACCGGGACTTTCAGGTTGCGGGCCAGGTCGGCCAGCGTGGCGCCGTCGGCGGTGTAGCGGACGAGCAACCCGCCTGCGCCCTCGACCAGCACGAGCCGGTGCAGGCAGGCGAGGTCGGCGATCCGCTCGGCCGCAGCGTCCAGGTCGACCGGCGCCAGGCCGCTGGTCCGCGTGGCCGCCTCGGGGGACAGCGGGTCGGGGTACCGGGCGAACTCGTGGAGGTTCGTGGCACCGGACAGGGCGGCGATCCGGGCGAGGTCGCCGGGCTCGTCGGGACCGACGCCGGTCTGCGCGATCTTCACCACCGCGACGTCGGACCCGCGATCCAGCGCAAGGGCCGCCAGCGCCGCGGTGACGATCGTCTTGCCGACCCCGGTCCCCGTCCCGGTGACCACGAGCACGCTCACGAGACACCATCTTCTGCGTGTGTCCGCGCCCTTCCGGGCTGCGGGAAGGGCGCGGACACACGCAGAAGATGCGGAGTTGCGGGGCGGGTCATCGGTCGGTGGCTTGGGCGACGGCGGCCGCGGCGGCCAGGGCGGCGGCGGCGCGGTCGAGGTCCTCGGGGCGCAGCGTGGCGTGCGCGGTCAGGCGCAGTCGGCTCCAGCCGTCCGGTACCGACGGGGGTCGGAAGCAGCCGACCCGGACACCGGCCTCCAGGCACGCCGCCGCGCAGGCCAGCGCCACCTCCGGCTGCCCGATCCGGATGCCGACCACGGCCCCGCCCGGTTGCGGGGCATCGAAGCCGGCCTGGCGGGCGAGCCGCTGCAGGTCGCGCGCCCGGGCGCGAACCGCGCCCGCCAGCCGCGGATCGGCCCGCAGCAGTTCCAGCGCGGCCAAGCCCGCGCCGGCCGCGGCCGGGGCCAGGCCGGTGTCGAAGATGAAGCTGCGGGCGCTGTCGACCAGGTGCTCGACCACCCGGCGCGGACCGGCGACCAGCCCGCCCTGGGTGCCCAGCGACTTGGACAGCACGCCGGTGACGACCACGTCGGGGGCCCCGGACAGCCCGGCCTCGTGCACGGTCCCGCGGCCTTCCGGTCCGATGACGCCGATCGCGTGGGCCTCGTCGACGATCAGCCCGGCGCCGTGCCGACGGGCGGCCGCGGCGAGGGCGGCCAGCGGTGCCACGTCGCCGTCGACGGAGAACACCCCGTCGGTCACCACGACCGCGCGCTCCTCGGCACGTGCGGCCAACACCGCCTCGACCGCGACCGGGTCGCAGTGCGCAGTCACCTCGACCCGGGCGCCGGACAGCCGGCAGGCGTCGATCAGGGAGGCGTGGTTGATCGCGTCGGAGACGATCAGCGTGCCGGGGCCGGTCAGTGCCGTGACCGCGCCGATGTTGGCCAGATACCCGGAGGAGAAGCACAGCGCGGCCTCGGCGCCGAACAGGTCCGCCGCGGCGGCCTCGAGCTCGGCGTGCAACGCGGTCGACCCGGTGACCAGTCGCGACCCGGTCGAACCGGCGCCCCACTCCTTCAACGCCCGGGTCGCCGCGGCGAGCACGTCGGGGTGGCCTGCCAGGCCGAGATAGTCGTTGCCTGCCAGGTCGAGCACGCCGTCCTCGGACTGCCGCGGCCGCAGCCGCCGCCGCAGGCCGTCGGCCTCCCGCTGCGCCGCCCGGGCATCGACCCAGTCGAACGGGCCGCTCATGCCGTCACTGTGCCTCATTGATCCGCTCGCGAGCTCGCTCATGCCTCACTCCGGGAGGCGAACGGGCCGGTCGTGCGCAATGCCGCCTGGAGCACGGCCAGCAGGTCCACCCGGACCGTCGGTGGGGCCGGGTACCGGTGGGCCTCCGCGTTCGCCGGGTGCACCCCCAGCAGAAGCTGCAGGTGCAGGGCCCGCACGAAGCGCATCGTGTTCGACAGGTGCGCCGGGATCGGCTCGTCGCCCACGCCGCAACCGTCCCAGGCCTCGCTCAACCGGCGTACCCAGGGCTCCAACAGCGCCAGGTCGACCACGTCGCGGTGCAGCAGCGACATCGTGGCCAGCGCCAGGCGGTCCTCCTCACGACCGACGAAAACCGCGTCGGTGCCGGTAAGCAGCCGATCGGCGACCGCGTCGAGCAGCACCATCAGGCCACCCTCGTCCAGGTGCCGGGATCGGGCCAGCGCACCGACCAGGTCGGCGCCGTGCGCGACCGCGTGGGCCCGTCCGGCGCCCGGGATCCGGTCGCGCAGGTCCTGCTCGGAGGTCAGCCAGGCCAGCCCGCGGTCGCCCCAGGCCAGCACGGTCTCCGGGTGGACGCGGGGCCGGATGCTGTCGCGGTCGATCACCGCCGCTAGCGCCCGGGCCGAGAAGGAGCGGCGCAGCACCGTGTGGGTGCCGCGTTCGCCGAGCCCGGAACGCAGCCCGTCGGTCAGCCCGTCGCCGAGACCCGGCAGCAGGTCGTCGTAGTCGCCGCGGCCGATCCAGGCCAGCAGCACGGCCAGCCCGACCTCGTCGCGCAGGTGCGGGTCGGTCGCGCCGAGCAGCTCGACCAGCTCGACGGTCATGTCGTCCAGGCGCCGGTCGGTCGGCCGGTCGAAGTCGGCAGCGATCACCCGCTCCCAGAAGGTCGGGTCGCCCGCCGCGGCCGCCGGCTCGGGCGAGGTCGTCGACGCGGGCCATCCGCGGCCGCGGGGATCGACCTCGCTCAAGGTGCCTCCCCCGCCACGGACCCCACCGGCGCGGCTGCCGCCGGCCGACCGGACGTGCGTCGGACCGAGCCCGTCGTGCGTCCGCCTGCCGCCGAACCTACCTGCCCGGGCGTGCGCCCGCTGCAAGTTCGCCGACCGTCGCGGGCGGGCGCCGGGCCGCTGAGAACGAAGGCCTAGGGTCTGCGAGTGGCCTCGCTGAACGAGCTGATCCGGGCCGTCGCGGACCTGCCCGCGGCAGATCTCGACTGGCTGCACAGCCTGGTCGCGGACTGGCACCTGCTGGCCGACCTCTCGTTCTCCGACCTGGTCCTGTGGGTCCCCACCGACGACGGCGCGGCTTACCTGGCCGTCGCCCAGGTCCGACCGACGACCGGACCGACAGCATTCCAGGACGACCTGGTCGGCAGCCGCTGCGCCCGCGGGGCCCACCAGATGCTCGACGCCGCGCTGGAGAACGGTCGCATCGTCCGCCAGGGCGACCCGCAGTGGCGCCACGACGTCCCGGTGCGGGCCGAGGCGATCCCGGTGCGCCGCGGCGGCCGGATCCTCGGGGTGATCGCCCGCAACACCAGCCTGGTCTCCGTCCGCACCCCCAGCCGGCTGGAACTGACCTACCTGCAGTGCGCCGGTGACCTCGCCCGGATGATCTCCACCGGTCTGTTCCCGCAGATCGGCGCCTCCGCCGAGAGCAACGCGTTGTCCGACGGCTCGCCGCGGGTCGGCGACGGCCTGATCCGGCTCGACGCCGCCGGCGTGGTCAGCTACGCCAGCCCCAACGCGCTGTCGGCCTACCGGCGCCTGGGTCTGACAGCTGACCTGGTGGGCACCGAACTCGGCCTGCTGACCGCCGAGTTGGCCCCGTCGGTCGGGCCGGTCGAGGCCGCGGTCGGGCTGGTCGCGGGCGGCCGGGTGCCCCGGCGGATCCAGATCGAGACCGACACCGTCGTGGTCAACCTGCGGTCGATCCCGTTGACCGACGCCGCGACCCGCGTCGGGGCGATCGTGCTGCTGCGGGACGTCACCGAGGTGCGTCGCCGCGACCTGCAGCTGCTGACCAAGGACGCGACGATCCGCGAGATCCACCACCGGGTGAAGAACAATCTGCAGGCCGTGGCGGCGCTGCTGCGTATGCAGGCCCGCCGGATGGACGAGCCGCGGGCCCGGGAGGCGTTGAACGAGGCGGTTCGGCGGGTGGGGTCGATCGCGATCGTCCACGACACCCTTGCCGCCTCCGACGACGAGGTTGTGGTCTTCGACGTGATCGTCGACCGGGTGCTGGCGATGGTCGTCGACGTCTCGGCCGCGCCCGCGGCGCCACGGCCGCGCCGGACCGGGACGTTCGGGGAGTTGCCCGGCGCGCTGGCAACTCCGTTGTCGATGGTTCTGACGGAGTTGTTGCAGAACGCCTTGGAACACGGTGTGACCGATCAGTCCCGGCTGGTCGAGATTCGCGCCGTGCGGGACTCGGAACAACTGCACATCGATGTGGACGACGACGGGCGGGGTCTTCCGCCGGATTTCGACGACGTTCGATCGGCGAATCTGGGCCTGCGGATCGTGCGCACTCTGGTCGTCGGAGAGCTCGGCGGGAGCCTGGAATTCGGGCCGCGGCCCGGGGGTGGGACCCGGGTTTCCCTCGGGGTTCCGATCGGTGAACACCGGGGGTCGGGGCCGACGAAATGAGCAACCCCGGCCATCCTCGTGGGATGACCGGGGCTTGATGGCCGGTGCGCACGGCGGCGCGGGGCGGTGGGTCGTCAGACGACCCGTGCCCGAGCGCGTGCAGTGCGGCGTTTGAGTGCGCGACGCTCGTCCTCCGAGAGGCCGCCCCAGACGCCGGCGTCCTGCCCGGAGTCCAGCGCCCACTGCAGGCAGGTGTCGACGACATCGCAACGCCGGCACACAGCACGTGCCTCTTCGATCTGCAGCAGAGCAGGGCCGGTATTGCCGATGGGGAAGAACAGCTCGGGATCTTCGTCCCGGCAGACTGCGCGGTGGCGCCAGTCCATGGGTCTAGCTCCTAATGACGGCGGGGCGAAACGCCCCGGATTACTTTGGGCGGGCTGACGGTGCGGCGGTGCACCGGGCACTTACAAGTGAACGCGTTCACGAGCGATTTCGCTCTACTCGGACGCGGCATTTTCTGTGAGGTTCGGCACTGGGCTGCAGTCGTAGGTACCGCGGCCCGGGGCTCAGCCTGAACCAATGAGTAGCGCAGCACAAGGGCTCTCACCGAAAAATCGTGCATGCGCGTGGCGGATGCCACTCATCCAGGTAGAAAGTCGCACTCGCTGGGTGTTCCGCGGGGCCGGTGGGCGGGCAAAATGAGGGCCGCACGGGACGTTGCTGCCCGTGTCACGGCGGGGACACGGGAGTGGATTCGTGGTTGCGGCCTGCCGCATGTGCTACGGGGTGCCGGGTGGCTGCTGAGTCCCGACGCGGCAGTGCCCACCTGGCGGCGTTGTCCGTCCTCGGCCAGGCCTTCGTGCTCGGGCTGCTCGGGTTGTGGGCGGCGGTGCTCGGGGTGAGCGACAAGCCGCACGACCGGGTCGCGGACGCCCTGCTCGCCGTGCTGGCGGTGGCCGCCGGTGCGGGCCTGTTCCTGATGGGCCGGGGGCTGGAGGCGGGTTCGCGCTGGGCGCGCGCTCCGATCATGGTCTGGGAGTTGATCATGTTGCCGGTGGGGATCAGCCTGGCCCAGGGCATCCCGATCGCCGGCGCGCTGCTGCTGGCCAGTGCGGTCGTGGCGCTGGTCGGGGTCATCGCAGGGCAGGGCGCACAGGCCTGAGTCGGCGCTTGCGTTCTTCGAAGTTCTCTCGTCTTTCACGGGGAGCCTGGGCGGGCAACCCGGCGAAACACCGCCACCCGCCCTGCCAGGTCGACGTGCGACCGGCGGACGGGTGGCGGAGGTTGAGACGCTCGGTCCGGAACCGGAGAGCTAGGCCTTCGTCTCCCAGAAGATCTTGTCGATCTCGTCGATCTTCGTGAGCAACTGGTCGGCGACCGCGACGTCGGTCGAGCCCTTGGTCCCGCCCGCGCCGGCCAACTTGGTGGCCTCGTTGAACAGCTGATGCAGCTGCGGGTACTTCTCGAAGTGCGGCGGCTTGAAGTAGTCGGTCCACAGCACCCACAGGTGATGCTTGACCAGGTCGGAGCGCTCCTCCTTGATCTGCAGAGCGCGGGCGCGGAAGGCCGGGTCGTCGTTGCCGTGGTACTTCTCGACGATCGCCTTGACCGACTGCGCCTCGATGCGCGCCTGGGCCGGGTCGTACACGCCGCACGGGAGGTCGCAGTGTGCCTGCACCTCTTCGACACTGAGGAACCGCATCATCTGGTGTCTCCCTTCACCGAGCCATCGGGGGTTCTCGGGGCGCGAGCCCCGCTGATCGGGACACTACCCACATGATCTCCGGTCGATGCCGCCGCATCTGGCTGGTGCGGGTGCGCGGACGGTCGATGCTGCCGACACTGCGCGACGGCGACCTGCTGCTGGTGCGCAGCGGTGTGGCGGTCCGGCCGGGGGCGTTGGTGGTGGCCGATCTGCCCGGTCGCGGGCCTGCGGTGAAGCGGGCCGGGCACCGGGTGCCCGAGGGCTGGTGGCTCGAGCGCGACAACCCGGCGGAGGGCACCGACTCCTGGTTGATCGGCGCGGTCGCCGAGATCGACGTCCGTGGGGTGGTGCTGGCCCGGCTCTGGCCGGCCCCGTGCCGGCTGTGACTGCGTGAGTTAAGGTCAACCCATGTTCGCTGTCAGCGCTGTGCGCTTCGCTCCGGAAGACCCGCTGTCCGCTCTCGAGCTCGGAGAGCGCTCCGAGCCGATCGCCAAGGACGGCTGGGTCACCGTCGACGTCAAGGCCGCTTCGCTCAACCACCACGACATCTGGAGCCTGCGCGGTGTGGGGCTCAAGGAGTCGCAGCTGCCGATGATCCTGGGCTGCGACGCTGCCGGTCTCGACCCGGACGGGAACGAGGTCATCGTCCACGCCCTGATCGGCGACCCGGACTACCGGGGCGACGAGACCATGGACCCGGGCCGCAGCCTGTTGTCGGAGAAGCACCAGGGCACGATCGCCGAGCAGGTCGTCGTGCCGCGGCGCAACCTGGTGCCGAAGCCGGCGCAGCTGAGTTTCGCCGAGGCGGCCTGTCTGCCGACCGCGTGGCTGACGGCCTACCGGATGCTGTTCGTCAACTCCGGCGTGCTGCCCGGCGGGACCGTGCTGGTGCAGGGCGCCGGCGGCGGCGTCGCCACCGCGCTGATCGCGCTGGGCAAGGCCGCCGGGTATCGGATGTGGGCCACCAGCCGCGACGAGTCCAAGCGGGCCAGGGCTCTGGAACTCGGCGCCGAGGCCTCGTTCGAATCCGGCGCCCGGCTGCCCGATCGCGTTGACGCCGTCATGGAGACCGTCGGGCAGGCCACCTGGGGGCACTCGATGAAGTCGCTGAAGCCCGGCGGCCGAATCGTGATCTCAGGTGCCACCAGCGGCAACGCCCCGCCGGCCGAACTGACTCGGCTGTTCTTCCTCCAGCTCTCCGTCGTCGGCTCGACCATGGGCACGCGCGACGAGTTGGAGAAGCTGGCGCAGTTCCTCGCGACGACCGGGCTGCGGCCGCTGATCGACTCGGAGATTCCGCTGCGCGAGGCCCGCGAGGGCTTCGCGAAGATGGAGTCCGGCAACGTGTTCGGCAAGATCGTCTTCGCCAACTAGTTTCCTGCGGATGCGCCCCGAGGTCGTGGCGGTCTTGGTGTGCCCGGTCTGCCGGGCCTCCTTGACCGCCGGGCCCGGGGCGTTGCGTTGTTCGGCCGGACACACCTTCGACCTGGCGCGGCAGGGGTACGTGAACCTGCTCGCCGGGCTGGGCCGCCGGCCGTTGGGCGCCGATGACGCCGCGGCCGTGGCCGCTCGGGTGGATTTCCTGACGGCGGGTCACTTCGCGCCGCTGGTTGCTGAAATCGTGTCCGCGGCGGCAGCCGGGTGGCCCGGTGGCCTGGTGCTGGACGTCGGTTCCGGGCCGGGTCACTACCTGGGCGCGGTGCTGGACGCCGTCCCGGGGGCGCTGGGCCTGGCGCTGGACTCCTCGGCGGCCGCGCTGCGGCGGGCAGCCCGGGTCCACCCGCGGGCCACGGCCCTCGGCTGGGACCTGCGGGAGCCGTTGCCGGTGCGCGATGAGGCCGCCGGTGTGGTCCTGAACGTGTTCGCGCCCCGAAACGGCTCGGAGTACGCCCGGGTGCTGCGCCGCGACGGCCGGCTGGTCGTGGTCGTGCCCGGGCCTGGGCACCTGCGTGAGCTGGTCGTCGGTCTCGGCCTGATCGGGGTCGACGCGGCGAAGGCGGACCGGTTGGCGGTGAGCCTGCACCCTTGGTTCCAGGCTGTCGACGAACACCACGTCGGCCACCGGATGCAGCTGACCCGGGATCAGGTCCGTGCCGCTGTCGCGATGGGTCCGAACGCCTGGCACATCGGCGCGGACGAGTTGGCCGCGCGGGTGGCGCAGTTGCCGGAGGTCAGCGCGGTCAGCGTCGAGGCGAGTGTGCGGACCTATCGGCGCGCCTGACGCGGCGTCAGGCGGGGCCCGCGCCCGGGAAGTCGACCACTGCGGTGACCGCGTCGAGGTTCAACGGCCCGTACAGGTGCGGGAACATCTCGCCGCGATCGGTCACGGTCTCGTAGCGCAGCGGGGCGGACAGCCGTTCGGCCGCGATGGTGAGCATCACCAGGCCGCGCACCCCGGCGAAGTGCCGGTCGGCGGTCGCCAGGACCTGATTCGGCGCCGAGAGGTGGACGAAGCCTTCCTCGGCCAGCGACGGCGGTTCGTAGATGCCGGCGGCCTGCGCCTTGTCCCACTCCTCGCGGGTGGTGAGGTGGAGCAGCACGGGTGCGTCGTCCGTCCCTGCGGTAGGTGGGGGCGGGCTAGAGCCTACGACCAGAAGGCCGCCTGCGCTGTCGGGGAGATCACCCACACCCGAGCGAGGGGTCAGTCCTCGTCGTCCAAGCGGGCCAACCAGGTGGCCAGCCGTTCGACGGCGATCTCGAACTCCGGGTTCGCGTCGACGAACTCGGTCAGCCGGCCTGCGAGCCAGGCCAGGGTGACCTCCTCCGTGCCCCGTCGCTCGAGCAGTTCCTCGATGCCGCGGTCGGTGAAATACACAGTCAGTCCGCGAAGGTCTGCTCGATCACCAGTTGCTGCTCGTAGTCGTGCACCGAGTGCGAGCCGACCGCCGGCGCCGAGGACGCCGGCCGGGAGACGACCGACAACGGCCGTCCGGTCAGGTGCGCCGGCAGGTTCATCGCGATGAACGGCCAGGCGCCCTGGTTGGCCGGCTCCTCCTGCACCCAGCGCAACTGCGCCGTCTGCGGGTATCGGGCCAATGTCTCGTGGATCTCCGGGACCGGCAGCGGGTACAGCTGCTCGACCCGCACGATCGCGACGTCGTTGGCCTCGGTGGTCTCCCGGTGGGCGACGAGGTCGTAGTAGACCTTCCCGGTGCAGAACACGATCCGGCGCACCTGAGACGCCTCGACAGTGTCATCCAGGACCGGCCGGAAATGCCCGGTGGTGAAGTCCGTCGGGCTGGAGACCGCCGCGCGGTGCCGCAACAGCGACTTCGGGGTGAAGACCACCAGCGGCCGGTGGTGCGGCGACAGCGCCTGCCAACGCAGCAGGTGGAAATGGTTGGCCGGGGTGGTCGGAATCGCGACGGTCATGTTGTCCTGCGCGCACAGCTGCAGGAACCGCTCCGGTCGACCTGACGAGTGATCAGGTCCCTGGCCCTCCAAGCCGTGCGGCAGCAGCAGCACCACGCCGGAGCGTTGTCCCCACTTCTGCTCGCCGGAGGAGATGAACTCGTCGATGATCGACTGCGCCCCGTTGACGAAGTCGCCGAACTGGGCCTCCCAGCACACCAGGGCGTCGGGCCGGGCCACCGAGTAGCCGTACTCGAAACCCAGCGCGGCGTACTCCGACAGCAGCGAGTCGTAGACGTAGAAGGTGCCCTGCTCCGGGCTCAGGTTGGCCAACGGCACGTGCTCGGTCGCGTTGTTGCGGTCGATCAGCACCGAATGGCGCTGGGTGAAGGTTCCGCGGCGGGAGTCCTGGCCGGCCAGTCGGACCGGTTTGCCCTCCAGCAGCAGGGAGCCGAACCCGATCAGCTCGCCGAAGCCCCAGTCGATGTTGCCGGTCTCGATCATCGCGGCCCGCTTCTGCAGCAGCGGTGCCACCCGCGGGTGGACCCCGAAACCCTCGGGCAGCGAGAGCTGGCTCTCCACGATCCGCTTGAGGCTCTCGGTGGAGATGGCGGTGTGCACGCCGGCCGGCGGCGTCGCGACGTTGTAGGTGGGCTGCACCGTGGTCGGCGTGGTCTGGGCGCCGCGGGTCTCGGCGAAGACCTGCTCGAGAGCGTCGCGGTAGTCCTTCAGCGCGGCCTCGGCCTCGTCGAAGGTGATGTCGCCCCGGCCGATCAGCGACTCGGTGTAGAGCTTTCGCACCGAGCGCTTGGCGTCGATCAGGTCGTACATCAGCGGCTGGGTCATCGAGGGGTCGTCGCCCTCGTTGTGACCGCGCCGGCGGTAGCAGATCATGTCGATGACGACGTCCTTGTGGAACTCCTGGCGGTAGTCGAAGGCCATCCGGGCCACCCGGACGCAGGCCTCCGGGTCGTCGCCGTTGACGTGGAAGATGGGCGCCTGCACGGTGCGGGCCACGTCGGTCGCGTAGAGGCTGGAGCGGCTGGCGGTCGGCGCGGTGGTGAACCCGACCTGGTTGTTCACCACGAGGTGGATCGTGCCGCCGGTGCGGTAGCCGCGCAGCTGCGACAGCTCCAGGGTCTCGGCGACCACACCCTGCCCGGCGAACGCGGCGTCGCCGTGCATCAGCACCGGCAGGACGGTGAATCCGGCCTCGCCGTGGTCGAGGATGTCCTGCTTGGCCCGCACGATGCCTTCGAGCACCGGGTTCACGGCCTCCAGGTGCGACGGGTTCGCCGCCAGCGAGACCTGGACCTGCGTCCCGTCGTGGGCGGTGTAGATGCCTTCGGCGCCCAGGTGGTACTTGACGTCGCCGGAGCCGTGCATCGACTTCGGGTCGAGGTTGCCCTCGAACTCCCGGAAGATCTGGCTGTAGGACTTGCCGACCACGTTGGCCAGCACGTTGAGCCGGCCGCGGTGCGGCATGCCGATGCCGACCTCGTCGAGGTCCTCCTGGGCCGCCGCGGTCAGGATCGCGTCCACCAGCGCGATCACGGCCTCGCCGCCCTCGAGCGAGAACCGCTTCTGGCCGACGTACTTGGTCTGCAAGAAGGTCTCGAAGGCCTCGGCCTCATTCAGCTTGCGCAGCACCCGCAGTTGGTCCTCGCGGGGCAACCGCTCCTGGCCGCGCTCGACCCGCTGCTGGATCCAGGCACGCTCGGCCGGGTTCTGCATGTGCATGTACTCGATGCCGATCGTGCGGCAGTACGAGTCGCGCAGCACCCCGAGGATCTCGCGCAGCTTCATCAGCCCGGTGCCGAACGTCGGGCCGGGCGCGAACTCCCGGTCGAGGTCCCACAGCGTGAGGCCGTGGGTGACGATGTCCAGGTCCGGGTGCGAGCGCTGCCGGTACTCCAGCGGGTCGGTGTCGGCCATCAGGTGGCCGCGGGTGCGGTAGGCGTGGATCAGTTCGTGCACCCGGGCCGGCTTGGAGACCTGGGTCTCGTGGCCGGCCGAGATGTCGGTCTCCCAGCGGATCGGCTCGTACGGGATCCGCAGGCTACGGAACACCTCGTCGTAGAAGCCGTCGGCGCCGAGCAGGAGTTCGTGCATGCGGCGCAGGAACTCGCCGCTCTGCGCGCCCTGGATGACCCGGTGGTCGTAGGTGGAGGTCAGCGTCATGGTCTTGCTGACGGCCATCGTGGCCAACGTCTCCGGCGAGGCGCCCTGGTACTCGGCCGGGTACTCCATCGCGCCGACGCCGATGATCGCGCCCTGCCCGACCATCAGGCGCGGCACCGAGTGGACGGTGCCGATAGTGCCGGGGTTGGTGATGCTGATCGTCGTGCCCGCGAAGTCGTCCGGGGTCAGTTTGTTGTTGCGGGCGCGGCGGACGATGTCCTCGTAGGCCTGCCAGAACGCGCCGAAGTCGAGGGTCTCGGCCTTCTTGATCGAGGGGACCAGCAGGCTGCGGGAGCCGTCGGGCTTCTCCACGTCGATGGCGAGGCCGAGGTTCACGTGGGCCGGCTGGGCCAGCGCGGGCTTGCCGTCCACGACGGCGAAGCCGGCGTTGATCGCCGGGACGGCGGCGATCGCGCGCACCAACGCGAAGCCGATCACGTGGGTGAAGGAGACCTTGCCGCCACGGGACCGGCGCAGGTGGTTGTTGATCACGATGCGGTTGTCGATCAGCAGCTTCCCGGGCACGGAGCGGACCGAGGTCGCGGTGGGGACCGCGAGGCTGGCCTCCATGTTGGTGACGACGCGGGCGGCCGGGCCGCGCAGGGTCTTCACGTCGGCGTCGCCGGCCGGGCTGGGCACGGCCGGCTGTTTCTTCGCCTCGGCCACCGGGGCCGGCGTGGGGGCAGCAGCCGCGGGCGGCGGGGCGGCGGTCGGCGGCGGGCCGGACGAACGCGTCGCGGATCGAGCCGCCCCGTCGGTGCCGGGCTGGTAGTCGGCGAAGAAGTCCCACCAGGCGTGGTCCACCGAGTTCGGGTCCTGGAGGTAGGACTGGTAGATCTCGTCGACGAGCCACTCGTTGGGCCCGAACCCGGTCATCGGATTGGATTCGCTGCTGGGTGACACGACCTGACTCGACCTCTTCCCGCCCGTGGCGATGCTGTCGGGGTGCCTGCAATCCCCAGCTCAAAGGGTAGTCGCCCGCCGCGGCGAATGGGCTTGCCGGCACCCGGCTTGTGAACCGGTTCGGCCGGTTTCCGGTTTCTTTCCGGTAACACCGGTGCCGGCCGCCTTCGCATGGCCCGCGGAACCCGTCGTGAGCCTTGTACCCCAGCGGACGCGCACCGTTCATCCGGCGTTTGTGAGGTACCCCTAACGTCGCGCCTGCCTCGATCTTCGAAACCCGCCGGAGGATTCGATGGGTTACTCGGTCATCGTGATTGCCGTCATCCTGACTGCGCTCGCGTTCGACTTCACCAACGGCTTTCACGACACCGCCAACGCGATGGCCACCGCCATCGCGACCGGTGCGCTCAAGCCGCGCGTCGCCGTCGTCGTCGCCGGCGTGTTCAATCTGGTCGGTGCGTTCCTGTCCGTCGAGGTGGCCAAGACCATCTCCAGTGGCCTGGTCCAGGAATCGAAGGTCACTCCAACGGTGATCTTCGGAGGCCTCATCGGGGCCATCCTGTGGAACCTCGGGACGTGGCTGGTCGGCCTGCCGTCCAGTTCCTCGCACGCACTGTTCGGTGGCCTGATCGGGGCGACCTGGGTCGCGGCCGGCTCCGGTGCCATCAACTTCGGCACCGTGATCAGCAAGATCCTGCTGCCCGCCGTGCTGTCCCCGATCATCGCCGGCGTGGTCGCCCTGACGGCGACGTTCCTGGCCTACCGGATCACCGCGACCTCGCCGCACGAGCCGATGCGCCGGGGCTTCCGCTGGGCCCAGGTGGCCTCGGCCTCGACGGTGGCACTCGCCCACGGCAGCAACGACGGTCAGAAGACGATGGGCATCATCACGCTCACGATGATCACCGCGGGGATCCTGCCCAAGGGCTCGAACCCGCCGCTGTGGGTGATCGCTGCTTGTGGTCTGGGTATCGCGCTGGGCACCTGCCTGGGCGGCTGGAAGATCATCCAGACTATGGGCAAGAAGATCAGCGACATCGAAAGCCCGCAGGGCTTCGCCGCCGAGACCTCCAGCGCGGTGGCCATCCTGACCTCGGCACACCTGGGCTTCGCGCTGTCGACCACCCACGTGTGCACCGGGGCCATCTTCGGCGCCGGCGCCGGCAAGCGACTGGCCTCGGTCAAGTGGGGCGTCGCCCGCCAGATGGTCACCGCGTGGGCGCTGACCCTGCCCGCTGCTGCCTGCGTGGGAGCGGTGGCCGGTGGCGTCGCCGAGCGGGGACAGGTCGGGACGATCATCGTCGGCCTGGTCGGCGCCGGGATCGCGTTCGCCATCTTCGTCGCCTCGCGGCGTAACCCGGTCGGCGCGCACAACGTCAACGACGTCGAGGACACCACCCCGACGCGCGTCGGCGACCTGGCGATGAGCGCGGCGTGACCGCGACCGGACCTGGTACGGAGGAGTCGAGATGAAGGTCGACATCAAGTGGGGCCCGCTGGGCGAGGTCGCCCTGGTCACGATGGGCGTCGCGGTCACGGTGGTCGTGCTGGTCGCGGGCGGGTTGGTCGGACTGGCTGCCAAGGACGCCGACCCGAGGAGCCGCATGGTGGACCCGAGACTCGGGCAGTTCATGGGCTACCTGTGCCTGGGGTCCGTCGCGTTGGTCCTGCTCTACGGACTCAAGATGATCGTCGTGAAGCACTAGGAGCCGTCGACTGCTGAACAACTACGTGACGCCCGGGACGCAACGCGCCGTTCCGGGCGTCACGGCGGTCCCAGCGATGTGGAGCGGCCGTCAACGCAGATCGCGCAGAATTCGGGCGGCCGCGTTGTGCCCCGCGGCCCCGATCACGGAGCCGGCCGGGTGGCAGCCCGCCGATCCCGCGTAGAGGCCCGGGACCCCGGTCGCGTAGGGCATCCGGGCGTCGAACGCGAACGTGTTGTCGACGTGGTGGATGTGCCCGCCGGTGATCCCGAAGTGCTCGGCGATGCGCGGCGGCGGCAGCGCGTGCACGTCTATCACCGATGCGGTCGTGCCCGGCGCGAACCGGTCGCAGACGGCCAGCAGTCGGGCCACGTAACCGTCGACCTCCGCCGCCCAGGTGGATCCGGCCGGGACGTGCGGCACCGACTGCACGAACAGCGCCGATGAGTGCGGGCCGTCCGGCTCGGTCAGGCTCGGGTCGACGGTAGTGTGCAGATACCACTCGATCGTGGGGAACTCCGGCAGCACGCCGGCCTGGACCTGCCGCCACATCTCGCGCACGGCATCCAGCGGCCGATCCTCGCCGGGCAGCAGGTGCACGGTCGCGCCCCCGGAAGAACGCCCGCCGAGACCGGGGAAGCGCGGTGGCCGGGCCAGCGCGAGGTTCACCTTCATCGTCACGCCCGGCCGGTAGAGCCGATCCAGACGTTGGATCAGATCGATGGGCAGCACGTCCGCGCCGACCAGCCCCGGCAGCCGGAACGGGTCGCAGGCCACCAGCACGACGCGGGCCCGGATGCTCTGCCCGGTCGCGGTCTCGACCCCGTCGACCACGCCGCCGGTGGTGCCGATGCGGGTGACCGCGCTGCCGCGCCGCAGGTCGGCACCGGCCAGTCGCGCCGCGTCGGCCAGCCGCGCTGCCACCGTGCCCATCCCGCCGGCCACGATCATCCAGGTCCCGCCGGCGGCGGGCAGCCGGCACATGTTGTGCGCCAGGAAGTTGTGGCCGGTGCCCGGGTCGTCGGGACCGGCGGTCAGCCCGGAGATCCCGTCGGTCACCGCGTACATGGCCGGCAGCCGTTGGCCGACGAAGCCGAACCGATCCAGGTACTCGACCACCGAGCCGCGGCACAACGCGACGAACTTCTCCCGCAACCCCGGCCGGATCCAGCGTTCCGCGGTGGCCTCCACCGACTCCGGTTCGGTGAGCCAGGCCGGTGCCAGGTCCTCGCGGAAGGCGGCCAACTCCGCGCCGAGCGCGTCGTCGGCCCGGGCATCGGCGGGGGAGAAGGCGGCCTGCAGCGCCTGCCGGTTGGCGGCCCCGTCGGCGCCGAGCAGCAGCGACGGCAGCCCGGAGCCGACCGCGGCGGGCAGGGCGTAGTGCGGGTCGCGGCGCAGGGTGGGCAGGTCGAGTTCGAGCAGCCGGATCAGCTCCGGGGGCATCAGCCCGAGCAGGTACGCGCCGGTGGACTGCCTCAGCCGCGGGGCGGAGGCGAACGGGTGCTCGGTGCGGGCGGCGCCGCCGAACACCTCGGCGGCCTCGGCGACGATCACCGACAAGCCGGAGCGGACCAGCAGCGTCGCGGCGACCAACCCGTTGTGCCCGCCGCCGACGACCACCACGTCGGCGGCGGTCGGCGATGCGGTCCCGGTCATTCCTGACGCCCCGTCAGGTCCGGTCAGTCGCGGTCCTGGCGCAGTACCCGGGCCAGGACCTTGCCGGCGGCGTTGCGCGGCAGCTCGTCGAGGAAGGTCACGTCGCGGGGGACCGCGTGGCGGGCCAGGCGCTCGCGCACGATCGCCCGGATGTCCTCCGCGGTCAGCGTCGAACCCGCGGCGGTGACCACGAACGCCGCCAGGCGCTGGCCGAGGTCGGCGTCGGGCACCCCGACCACCGCCACGTCGGTGATGCCCGCGACGTCGGACAGCACGTCGGTGACCTCGCCGCAGAACACGTTCTCCCCGCCGCAGACCACGAGGTCGTCCTCCCGGCCGTCGACGTGCAGGCGGCCGCGGAGGTCCACGTGCCCGAAGTCGCCGGTCGGCATCAGGCCGTCCGCGTTGGTGGCCACGCCGGCAGCGTCGGTATAGCCGTCGAACAACATCGAGTTGCCCACGAAGATCCGCCCGCTGACCCCGATCGGGCAGGGCAGGCCGTCCGGGTCCAGGACGGTCAGCCGCGTGCCCAGCGGCGGCCGCCCGGCCGACCCGGGGTCCTGGGCCAGGTCGCCGGGCCCGGCCACGCTCACCCAGGACACCTCGGTCGAGCCGTAGAGGTTGTGCAGCACCGGCCCGAAGCGGGCCGCGGTCGCGCGCACGCTGGCCGGTGACAGTGCCGACCCGCTGGTGACGATCAACCGCAGTGCGGACAGGTCGGCCGCGGCGACCTGGTGGTCGGGCAGTGCGAGCAGTCGGTTCAGCATCACCGGGACGCAGAACAACTGCTCCACCCGGTGCTGGGACATCAGCCCGGCCAGCCGGGCGGGGTCGAAGTGGCGGCTGAGCACCACCGGGCAGCGCGCGGTCAGCGCCAGTTGCAGCGCACCCAGGCCCCAGGCGTGAAACAGCGGCGCCGGGATCGCGGTCGGCGTGGTGGCCCGCAACGGGATGCAGCCGAGCAACCCGGCCACGGCCAGCAGCGCCGCCGTGGTCGACGGTTCCGGACGGGCCGCGCCCTTCGGCGTGCCGGTGGTCCCGGAGGTCAGGACGATCATCCGCCCGACGCTGGTCGGGCGGCGCACCTGGCGATCGCTGCGGGTCTGCCGGATCAGGGTGCGCACCCCGTTGCGGTGCCCGTCGGCCCAGGCGGTCACCACCCGGACCTCCGCGGGCAGGCTCGGCAGGGCGAACTCGGCATCGGCGATGATCAGCCGCAGCCGCTGCGCGGCCACGATCCGGGCCAACTGCTCCGGTCCGGAGCCGGTGTTCAACAGCACGGCGTCCGCGCCCAGCCGGGACAGCGCCAGCAGGCACTCGACGAACTCGGCGGAGTTCCGGCACAGCAGGCCGACCCGGTCGCCCGCGCCGACGTCGAGGTCGGCGAACGCGGCGGCCAACCGTCGCCCGTCGTGGTCCAACTCGGCCCAGGTGCGCATCCCGGAGTCGTCGATCACGGCGACCCCACCGGCATCGAGCGCGGCCGCGGCCGCGACCGCCCCGGCCAGCGTCGGACCCTCGCGCCGCACGGCGTCCAACTGACGCAGGATCAGGTCGGGCCGCAGCGGCGGGATGACCCCGCTGCGCAGCACCCCGAAGCCTGTGCTCAGCGCGGTCAGCGGGTCGTGCGCGACCAATGCGATGCCGCGGACCGTCTCGGCCGGCACCGCCCGGGCCAGCCGCAGACCCTCCTCGGCCAGGCCCCGGAACGAACGCGGGCTCAGCACGGCGGACCGACTCGTATCGTCCGGTCGATCCAGCCGTCGCAGACCAAGGCAACCGCTCCCGTCGGGCCGGGGCCCGCGCCGTCGCGGACCAAGGGGCTCGACCCACGATACGGAACCCCGTCTCGGCGTCCCACGCCGTTGCCGGCGGCCACAGTGGCGTCGGTCACGGACGGGGCTAGGGTGTGCCCAGCGCGGGGCCCGACCGGCGCGCGGCACGGTGGCGCAGGAGGGCGAGGACATGGCGCAGACCTCGGTCGGCGACACGCCCCGCCGTCTGCCGCAGCTCCGCCTGCCCGGCCCGATCGACCGCTCCCTGGTGACGGTCGGTCAGATGGCGAGCATGTCCGGTGAGGTCGCCCGCGACCTGGTCGTGGACCTGGCTCGCGGCCGATTCCCGTGGGGCGAGTTCATTCTCCAGGCCTGGTTCGTCACCAGTGTCTCGCTGCTGCCGGCCCTGCTGGTCGCGATCCCGTTCGGCGTCATCGTCGCCATCAACGTGGGCAGCCTGGCCGCCCAGGTGGGGGCCACCTCGTTCGTCGGCGCCGTCAACGGCCTGGGCGTGATCCGGGAGGGTGCGCCCGTCGTCACCGCGCTGCTGCTGGCCGGGGCCGCCGGGTCGGCGATCTGCTCGGATCTCGGGGCGCGCACCATCCGGGAGGAGATGGACGCCATGCGGGTCATGGGCATCTCGCCGGTGCGTCGGCTCGTGGTGCCCCGGGTGGCGGCGCTGATGATTGTCGGCGCGCTGCTGTGCGCGGTGGTCGCGATGACCGGTGTGCTGGCCGGCTACCTGTTCAACGTCTACGTGCAGCACGGCACCGCCGGTGCCTACCTGTCGTCGTTCACCTCGTTCGCGACCGCCGGCGACTTCATCGTCGCCGAGATCAAGGCCACGATCTTCGGCTTCCTGACCGCGATCGTCGCCGCACACAAGGGCCTGCATGCGAAGGGCGGGCCGAAGGGTGTGGCCGACGGGGTCAACCAGTCGGTGGTGTTCACGTTCCTGCTGCTGTTCAGCACCAACATCGCGCTGACCCAGGCGTACTTGCTGATCTCCCCGCCCAAGGTCGTCTGAGACGTGCTCAGCGTCGGGGTCGGCGGACGGCGGGCAGCCGGGAGTGGCGGCGGTCCGCGGCCGATCCCGGTGCTGGCCGGCGTCGTCGCGTGGCTGATCCGGCTCGGCGAGGTCGCCACGTTCTTCTTCGTCGCATTCGCAGCGATCCCGGCGGCCCTGCGGCACTACCGCAAGGAGATCGGCCGCCTGCTGTCCGACATCAGTTGGGGCCGGGCCCTGCTGGTCGGCGGCGGGATCATGGGCGTGATGCTGCTGCTGTCGGCGTTCGTCGGCACCTCGGTCGGCATCGCCGGGTTCACCGGGCTGAACATCATCGGCCTGGCACCGTTCGCGGGTTTCGTGTCGGCGCTGGCCAACACCCGCGAGTTCGCCCCGCTGATCGCGGGCACCGCGTTCGCCGCGCAGGTGGGTTGCCGCTACACCGCGCAGATCGGCGCCATGCGGATCTCGGAGGAGATCGACGCGCTCGAGGTGATGGCGGTCCGGCCGATGCCGTACCTGGTCGCCACCCGCGTGGTGGCCGCGGCGCTGGCGATGCTCCCGCTCTACGTGGTCGGTCTGTTCGGGTCGTACTTCGCGACGAAGTTCGTCGTCACGGCTTTCTTCGGGCAGTCCTCGGGCACCTACGAGCACTACTTCCTGGCGTTCCTGAACCCGTTCGACATCGTGCTGTCGACGATCAAGGTCGCCGTGTTCATCGTGCTGACCACGTTGATCCACTGCTATTACGGCTACACCGCCGCGGGCGGTCCGGAGGGTGTCGGCCGGGCCACCGGGCGCGCGATCCGGGCGAGCATCATCGTGATCATCGTGACCGACATGTTCATGACGTTGGCGTTCTGGGGCTACGACCCCGGCGTGCGGATCAGCGGATGAGCGCGACGAGAAGGGTCCGGACCTACGGGGAGCCGTCGCGCCGTGCGCTGGCCGGTCGTGGTCTGGTGATGCTCGGCATCATCGTCGGGCTGATCGCGTTGGTCGCCGCGGAGTTCTCCGGAACCTTCGCCTCCGGCGCGAGCGTGCGCACCGTGCAACATGACGCCGGCGACGCGCTGGTGCCCGGGTCGGACGTCAAGCTGCGTGGGGTGGTCGTCGGCCGGGTCACCGGTGTGCGCCGGGTGCTCGGGCGGACCGGGGCGGACATAGACCTGCTGATCGACCCGGGTCGCATCGCCTCGGTACCGGCCGGGGTGACCGCGCGGGTCCTGCCCGCGAACGTGTTCGGTCAGGACTTCGTCGAACTGCTCGCGCCGGCCGCCGCCGGGCCGCACATCCACTCCGGCGTGCAGATCCCCGAGGACACCTCGGCGGAGTCGCTCGAACTGTCCGACGTGTTCCAGAAGCTGTACCGGGTGCTCACCGCGGTGCAGCCGGCCAAGCTGGCCACCGCGTTGGGCGCGCTGGCCGAGGCGTTGAACGGCCGCGGCGATCAGATCAACTCGGTCATCGGTCGGTCCAACACCTACCTGAGCCAGCTCGCGCCGGAACTGCCGACCCTCGAGCACGACCTGACCGCGTTCGCCTCGCTGGCGCAAACCTTCGCTGCCCAGACCCCGACCCTGTTCAGCTCGGTCGACGACACCCTGGTGCTGCTGCGCACGCTGATCTCCCGGGAGGCCCAGTTCGTCGAACTGCTCGGCGGCGGTCTCGGCCTGACCGGGCACGCCAAGGACCTGCTGAACAACAACGCGGACAACCTGATCCAGGTCTCGCACCAGACCAGCGCGATCTTCGGCGCGCTGGGCGCCCACCCGGACGCGTTCTCCACCGGCTTCGTCGACCTCGGCAAGTTCCTCGGCAGCCTGGCGGTCACCGACGGCCGCCGGTTCGGCCTGGACGCGCTCCTCAGCTCCGCACCGTTGCCGGCCTACGGGCCGGCCGACTGCCCCAAGTACCCGGGCCTGAACGGGCCGAACTGTTCCGGCGCGGCGACGACCGCCCCGAAGACGGCCGACCTCGCCCTCGGGGTCACCTACGGCGGCATCGGCCCGGTCGGCAGCGTGGCCGAGAAACTGGTGCTGGGTCAGATCCTCGCCTCACTGGTCGGTGACCACCCGCAGGACTTCGGTGACGTCGGCTACCTGTTGGCCGGTCCGCTGTTGCGCGGCACCACCGTGCGGCTTCCTGACGCGGCGTCAGCAGGTGCCCGGTGAGCGAGCGCAGCGAGCGAACCGTAGGGACGGCGTACACCACGGCGAACCGGCGCCGGCGCACGGAGGCGCGGCGGTGAGCGAGCGCAGCGAGCGAACCGTAGGGACGGCGTACACCACGGCGAACCGGCACCGGCATACGGAGGCGCGGCGGTGAAGGCCGCGACCGTGCGTGGTTCAGCGGTGCGGCTGGCGATCTTCGCGGTGATCTCCGGGATGATCGCGCTACTGCTCTACAACACGCTGACCAACGCGCTCGGCTCGTCGACCAGCCACTACACCGCGATGTTCGACGACGCCTCCGGCCTGCACTCCGGTGACAACGTGCGGGTGGCGGGGGTCCGGGTCGGCCGGGTCGACAGCGTCAGCCTCGACGGCACGGTCGCGAAGGTCGGCTTCACGGTCAACCGCAGCCAACCGGTGCTCAACAACACCCGTATCGCGATCCGCTACCAGAACCTGATCGGGCAACGGTTCCTGGCGCTGCTGCCCGGTACCGGGGCGGCGACCGCGCTGCCGTCCGGGGCCAGGATCCCGCAGGCCGCCACCGAGGACGCCCTGGACCTGACCGTGGTCATCAACGGTTTCCAGCCGCTGTTCGAGGTGATCTCCCCGGACGACATCAACAAGCTGGCCTCCTCGATCGTCTCGGTCCTGCAGGGCGAGGGCGGCAGCCTGGTCAACCTGCTGAAGACCGCTTCGGACCTGACCGGGCATCTTGCGGATCGCGACCAGCTGATCGGGCGGGTCATCGACAACTTCGCCACGGTGCTGTCCGACGTGGGCCAACGCAACACCCAGGTCGACGACCTGATCGGGCAGTTGCACCGCCTCGTCGCCGCGACTGCCGCCGACCGCGACCAGATCGGCGGCTCGATCGACGCCCTGGCGGGCCTGACCACCGCGACCACCGCGCTGCTGCGGGACATCCGGCCGCAGCTGAAGGCCGACCTGACTCGCCTGGACTCGGTCGCGGGCACCTACGCCGCGTCGGCGACCGCGTTCGGGCAGGCCGTGCAGGGCCTGCCGGTCGCGCTGTCCTCGTTCACCCGGATCATGCAGTACGGGTCCTGGACCAACCTCTACCTCTGCAACGTGTACTACACGTTCGCGGGCAGCAAGCCGCAGCAGTTCGCCGCGAGCGGCTCGAACTCGGCGGTGTGCAAGTGACGAGAGTGCGTAGGTTCCTGGCCTCGCTCAGCGCTCGGTCCATCGGGGCGATCACGGTCGCGATCGTGGTCGCGATGGTCGCAGCGCTGTTCGTGCCCTCCGGATTCGCGCTGGGCAAATCGACCTACCACGCCGAACTGCCCGAGGCCGGCGGCCTGACCACCGGCGACGAGGTCCGGGTCGCCGGGGTCCCGGTCGGCAAGGTCTCCGACCTGCGGGTGACCCGGGCGATCGTGCTGGCCGACCTCCGAATCGACAAGAACGTGCACCTGGGCAGCGCCACGACCGCCGAGGTGAAGGTCGCCACCCTGCTGGGCAACCACTTCCTGTCGTTGAGCCCGGCCGGTACCGGCACCCTGCCCAAGCACACGATCCCGTTGGCCAACACGACCGTGCCGTTCGAGGTCCAGGACATCGTCGCGGCCGGCGGCACCGCGCTGGAGAAGTTGGACGGCGCGAAACTGCAGGCCGCGTTGAAGGTGCTCGCCGACGACTTCCGCAACACCCCGGCGCTGACCGGTCAGGCCTTCGCGAACATCGCCCGCCTGTCCGATGTCGTGGTCAAGCGGCGCGGCGAACTGGACACACTGATCAAGGACGCCGACGCGGTCACGGCAAACCTCAACCTCAACCGCGACACCCTCGTCGACCTGATGAAGCAGGCCAGCCTGATCCTCGACGCGGTCGCCAAGCGCCGGGCCGCGATCACCGCGCTGTTGACCGAATCCCGCGACCTGGCCGTGCAACTGACCGGCCTGGTGCGGGACAACAAGGCGACGATCGGGCCGATGCTCGCCCACCTGAACGTGGTCCTGGAGGTGCTGAAGAACAACGACGCGGCGCTGAACCAGATCGGGATCCTGCTCGGCCCGGCCGGCCGCTACTTCGCCAACAGCGCAGGTAACGGGCCCTACCTCGACATCAACGGCCCGGACGCGATCTTCCCGGACTCCATGCTCTGCGGGCCGCAGCAGAAGTGCGTCCCGAATGCGGGCAAGAAATGACGCGCCGTCAGCGGGTTGCCGCGAGCGCCCTGACCGTGGCCGGACTGTGCCTGGGCACGACCGCGTGCCTGCCGTTCGTCTCGGACACCATGACGATCTCGGCCCGGTTCACCGAGTCCGTCGGTCTGTTCCCGGGCAACCGGGTCGATGTGCTCGGCGTGCCGATCGGCCGGGTCACCGACGTCAAGCCGCAGGGCACCTCGGTGCTGGTCCGGATGAGCGTCCCGAGCGACTTCAAGATCCCGGCCGGCGCGCAGGCGCTGATCATCCCGCCCAGCGTCATCACCGACCGGTACGTGGAACTGACCCCGGCCTGGACCTCCGGGCCGACCCTGACCTCGGGCACCGAGATCCCGCTGGCCCGTACCCGGACCCCGGTCGAGTTCGACCGGATCGTGCGCTCGCTGGACACGTTGTCGAACAGCCTGAACGGCGACCAGGCGACGGTTGCCGCGATCCGCGACGCGCTGCACGTGGGCGCCACCAACCTCAAGGGCAACGGCTCCGCGATCCACCAGAGCATCCAGGGCCTCTCGGCCGCGTTGGGCACGTTGGCCGAGAACAGCGTGAACATCTCCGGGCTGATCCACAGTCTGGACGGGCTCACCGCAGCCTTCGCCCAGAACGATACGACGGTCCGTCAGTTCGCCAAGAACGTCACCGCCGCAACCCAGCTGCTCTCCGACAACGGCAAGAACCTCAACGACACCGTCTCCGCGCTGGCCACTGCGCTCGGTGAGGTTTCGTCGTTCGTGAAGAGCAATCAGGCCGCGTTCGGCACCACCGTCGGCGACCTGAGCAACGTGCTCTCGGTGATCAACGCGCACAAGGGCGCGTTGACCGAGGCGCTCGACGTGCTGCCGTTGACGTTCCAGAACCTGGCGCAGGCGATCAACCCGGCCGACCATCGGATGCGGGCGAATGCCTCGGCCGCGGCCAACATCCTCAACCCCGTGGTGGCGCAGCAGTTCTGCGACAGCTTCGGGCCGTTCCTGTGCGCCAACGCGGGCAAGCCGATCGGGTCGTTCTCCGCGTCCTGGCCGCACCGATGAGCGAGCTTGCGAGTGAATCCATGTCACAGTCTCAGCTGATGCCGACCGGTCACCTGCCAACGAAGGCGCACCGATGAACCGGGCAGGCCTGCTGGCCGGCGGAGTGGCGCTGACCACCTTGGCCGGGTGCGGGCCGACCATATTCGACCTGCCTCGGCCCGGCGGAGGAGTCTCCGGCGACACCTACGAGATCACCGCCCAGTTCGCCGACGCGCTGAACCTGCCCGACGGCGCGCACGTCCGGGTCGGGGGCGTCGAGGTCGGTCGGGTGGAGAACATCAGCACCCACAACTTCGTCGCCGACGTGCGGATGCGGATCCCGCGCAAGGTCGTGATCACCGATGCGGCCACCGCCCAGCTGCGCCTGACCACCCCGCTGGGTGAGGGTTTCGTCGACATCGACCCGGGCAAGGGTCCGCACCAGCTCACCGACGGCGCGGTGCTCGCGACCGCGGCGACCAACACTGCTGCCAGCGTCGAGGACATGCTCGCGGCGGCCTCGGTGCTGATCACCGGAGGTGGCCTGGGCCAACTGCGGACGATCGCGGTCGAACTGCAGAAGGTGATCCAGGGCGACCACGGCGACCCGCGTGCGCTGTTGAAGTCGCTGAACGACACGTTGAGCGCCTTGGACTCGCGCAGCGCCGACATCGACAAGACGCTGGTAGCCCTCGACAGCCTGGCCGGCACGCTGGTCAACCGGAAGGCGACCCTGGACGCGGCGTTGCGCGACGCCGCGCCCGCGGCCAAGCTGCTGGCCGACCAGACCGACAAGTTCAGCAAGCTGTTGTCCCAGCTGGCCCAACTCGGCAAGGTCGGCGACCGGGTGGTCAAGGCCACCAGCGCCGACATCATCTCCGCGCTCAAGTCCGCCCAACCGGTCCTGGACGCGCTGATCTCGGTCTCGAAGGACATCGGCCCGACGTTGAGCCAGCTGGTGACGTTCGGGAAATTCTTCGACAAGGCCACGCCCGGCGACTACCTGTCCGGCGACGCCCAGTTCTCGCCGTCCGCGATCGGCGTCGGCACCGCCGGGCCGGATCTGAGCCTGCATCAGATGATGCGGGGGCGGCGATGATGACCTTCCTGCGTCGGCGCGGGAACCTACTGGCGAACCTGGCCGTCGCGCTGGTGCTGGTCGTCGGCGTCTACCACGTCGGCTTCAACATCCTGCGCCTGCAACTGGCCCGGCACCCGTTCGGCGTGAGCATGCAGCTGGGCACCTCCGGCGGCCTGTACCCGCGTTCGGAGGTCACCTACCGCGGCAAGCTCGTCGGGCAGGTCACCTCGCTGAAGCTGGTGCCCAACGGTGTCGTCGCGGCGCTGCGGATCGACGAGGGCACGAAGATCCCGGCCGACCTCGACGCGGTGGTCGCCGACCTTTCACCGGCCGGTGAGCAGTTCGTCGACCTGCGACCGCGGGTGGCCACCGGGCCGATGCTGCACGACGGCAGCGTGATCACCCAGGACCGCACGAGCGTCCCGCTCACGGTCCCGGTCGTGATCCGCGACGTGTCGCGCCTGCTCGACCAGTTCGACACCGCTGATCTGAACACCGTGGTCAGCGAACTGGCGACGGCGCTGAGCGGGACCGGGCCGGCGATGGCCGGGATCATCGAGAACTCCGACAAGATCCTGGCCGCGGCCCAGCAGGACCTGCCGTCGCTGAACAACGTGCTGAACAACGGCAAGACCGATGTGGACACCGGCAACGACCTGTCGGGGGAGTTCGCGAAGTTCAACACGGCACTGCGCGGGCTGACCGAGCAGCTGGCGGCCACCGACCCAACGATCGACAAGCTGCTGGCCTCGGGCCCCGGCTTCGTCGGCGACCTCGACAGCTTCGTCACCCAGTTGACCAACCCGATCTCCACGCTGCTGGGCAACCTGGTCACCCCGGGCAGCCTGATCGCGGCCCGGATCCCCGCGCTCAACGCGCTGCTGATCGCGTTCCCGCAGGCCACCGCGGGGCTGCGGACCACCGTCAAGGACGGCAACTTCATGACGGAGTTGCACCTGACCGGAAACCCGACCTGCAACTACGGGACGCCGCGGCGCACCCCGGTGGACGCCACCCGGCACCCGGCGGACCTGAACCGGGTGTGCACCGACAAGACCACCCCTGGCGTGGCGGCGCGCGGGGCCCAGAACGCGCCGCGGCCCTCGCCGTCCGGCCCCGGGGCGAACCTGGGCCCGGACGTCACCGGCTCGACCGCCGTGGCTTCCTACGACCCGAGCACCGACATGGTGGCGCTGCCGAACGGCTCACGACTGAACCTGGCCACCGTCCGCGGCGCCGGCACCGAGGCCGCCGTGCTGGCGCTGCTGCTGGCGTTGCTGCGCCAGTGACGCGAGCGGCGTTGCGCGGTTGAGGCGCGGGCGAGGCAGAATCCTCCCCCAAGGAGGCGCATGAACGAGCGCAGCGAGCGAACCGATGTCACAGTGACGGCCACCTTCGACCCGCACCGGGAATGGACGGTCCGCCGGTGAGCGAGTCGAATTCCGGTGGCGGTCCGGCGGTCCCGCACCAGTCCCCGGCCGGACCGGAGGCGAGCCCGGCTGCCGAGGCCCCGCACGCATCGAGCCCGGCCCCGCCGGCCGAGCCCACGCCGTCGGCGGCGGAGCCGGCCAAGCCGGGTCGCCGGGTGCCCTGGCGTCGGCTGGTGGTGCCGGCGGCGGCGGCCGTCGGAGTGGCGGCGGTCGTGCTTACCGTCCTGCAAACGTTGCGGCTACGTGACGAGCACGCGGACGACGACGCGCGCCGGCAGGCGATCGTCACCGCGACCAACTACGCGGTCGACCTGACCACCTACGACTTCTCGCACCTCGACGCGGAGTTCCAGAAGGTGCTCGACGAGTCGACCGGGTCCTTCCGCTCCGAGTACACCGCGGCCAGTGCCTCCCTGCGCGACCTGATCGCGAAGTTCAAGGCGACGGCATCCGGGAAGGTTCTTGAGACTGCTGTTGTCGCCAGCGACACAAGTCATGCAACGGTGTTGTTGTTCGTAGATCAAACAGTCACGAACACGAATTCCACTGCCCCACGCGTCGACCGAAGTCGGATGAAGATGGGGCTGGAGAAACACAATGGGAAATGGTTGATCAGTTCCCTCGACCTGCTCTGACCGCAGGCCCGGCGCTCAGTGGTACAGGCGCTCAGTGGTACAGGCTTTGTGTGTACCCGGCCATCCAGATTCCGAAGGTGATGGTGGCGATCGCGCACAGCACTGCAATGCCCGCAAGCAGAACGGAGGACCGATTCAGTCGCCTGTCGGCGCCGAGGACCTCGATCGTGGCCACCGAGGTGCCGCCCGCGCGGCTCGGCTCAGTTCGCATGGGTGAGATCGTCCCGTCAAACGACCGATTTGCACCCGCCTCGCTGACGTTCATTTACCAGGTTTTCCAGCCGCATGAGACGTTCGCTCAATTTCGTCGCGGTGTGTGCACGGGTGGGGACGCAGCGCCATCCAGTTCAGTATTCGCAGCCTTCGGTAATGCCGTCGCGCCGCTTGGCGCTCGGCGGGTGAGGAGCTTCACCCGGCCACCGGTTCCCGCGTAACCTACGGTTGCGTAACCTAGTTGGCAGAGCACGCAGTGTCGGGCAGGTCGGACGCCGGCGGCCCGGGCACAACGGCAAGCAGAACGGCAATCAGGGAGCGTCGTGACCACGACAGAACTCACGCAGATCGAGATCCTCACCGAGCTCGAGTCGGTGGTGGAGGCCGAGCTGGCACGTCACCTGGCCCAGGCCAAGGAGTGGATGCCGCACGAGTACATCCCGTGGGGCGAAGGTCGCACCTACGACGGCCCGCTGGGCGGCGAGGCCTGGAACCGCGAGCAGTCGAAGGTCGACCCCGCGGTGGCCACCGCGCTGGCTGTCAACCTGCTGACCGAGGACAACCTCCCCAGCTACCACTTCGAGATCGCCACGCTGTTCGGTCGCGACCGCGCCTGGGGCGCCTGGGTGCATCGGTGGACCGCGGAGGAGGGTCGGCACGGACAGGCGATCCGCGACTATCTGCTGGTGACTCGTGCCTGCGACCCCGTCGCGCTGGAGCGCGAGCGCATGGTCCACATGTCCGACGGCTTCACCAACGACAACCCGGGCGACGCGATCGCCTCGGTCGCCTATGTGTCCTTCCAGGAGCTGGCCACCCGGGTCTCGCACCGCAACGTCGGCAAGGCCACCGGCGACCCGATCGGCGAGGCGCTGTTTTCCCGCATCGCGACCGACGAGAACCTGCACATGGTCTTCTACCGACGGCTGCTCGAGGCGTCGCTGGAGATCGCACCGGACAGCACGATGCGCGCCATCACCGACGTCGTGCGCAAGTTCCAGATGCCCGGCTACGACCTGCCCGGCTTCCAGCGCAAGGCCCTGGAGATCGCGCTGGCCGGGATCTACGACATCCGGCAGCACCGCGACAACGTCCTGCTCCCGGTCCTGCGCTTCTGGAACGTCTGGGAGCGGTCGTTCGGCCCCGAGGGCGAGAGGGCCCGCGATGAGCTGGACGCGATCCTCGCCGAGCTCGACTCCTCGGCGACCCGCTTCGCCGAGCGCCGCGACGCCCGCGCCGCCCGCATCGCCGCGCGCGCCTGAGGCGCCTCCGCCGGTCGGAACGCGCCCTCCGCCCTGTGCCGTACCGCCTTGAGCCCTACCGCCCTACCGGCCTTGCAGTCGTCGACCTTCGTCCCCGCCTGTCGGCCGAAATAACCGCCGACAGGCGTGGTTTACGGTCGACGACAGCAAATGCTTGACGTTTCTTACCGGCGGTAAGATGCTGTCGGGTATGGGGACAATCACGACTCTTCGCCGATTCCTGGCAACCTCCGTCGCCGCGACCCTCGTGGTCGCGCTCGGTGTCCCGGCAGCCTCAGCCGCCGGCCCGACCAACTACCCGGACGGCTCCGGCTATCCCGTCTCGCCCAGCGACGACGCGTTCTACACCCCGCCGAGCCCGATCCCGGACGTCGCGCCCGGCACGATCCTGCGCTCGCGCCCGGTCGTCGTCCGCGGGCTCGGCCTGCCGATGCCGGTGCGCACCTACCAAGTGCTCTACCGCTCGACCGACACTCAGGGCCGGCCGGACGCCGTGTCGGGGACCGTCGGGGTCCTGCAGGACGGCCGCGCGGACGTCGACCGGCCGCTGGTCGTCTACAACATCGGCACCCACGGACTCGGCCCGACCTGCGCGCCCTCCTACCTGCTGCGGCTGGGCATGGACCCGGAGGAGCCGCTGATGGCTTCGGCCATCGCCCGCGGGTACGCGGTGATGGTGACCGACTACGAGGGCCTGGGCACCCCGGGCCCGCACACCTACGCCTCCGGTCCGACCACGGGCCATGCCGTTCTTGACGGGGCGCGGGCCGCGCTGCACCTGCCCGACCTCGGGCTGAGCCCGAAGGCCAAGACGGCGATCTGGGGCTACTCCGAGGGCGGCCTGGCCTCGACCTGGGCGGCTGAGTTGGCGAAGAGCTACGCCCCCGACGTCAACCTGGTCGGCACGGCGGCCGGCGGGGTGCCGGCCAACCTCGAGCACACCGCCCGCATGCTCGACGGCACTTACGGGTCCGGGCTGCTCCTGGCCGCTGCGGTCGGCCTGAACCGGGCCTACCCGCAGCTGAAGCTGGATCAGATCCTCACCGACGCCGGTAGGCAGGCCGCCGCGGCCGTGGCGAGTGAGTGCGTCGAGCAGTTCGCCGCCCAGTACTCCTTCAAGAAGCTCGCCGACTACTCGAAGGTTCCCGACCCGCTGGCCCTGCCGCGGGTGCGCGCCGTCCTGGACGCCAACAACCTGGGCCGCCGCATCCCGGCCGAGCCGATGCACATCTACGAGGCGACCAACGACGAACTGCTCCCGCTGGCCGACGTCCACAACCTGGTGGCCGACTACTGCCGGCATGGGTTGGCCGTGGACTACCACGAGTACCCGGGCGAGCACCTGTGGGTGGCTGGGTCCGGCTCGTTCGACGCCCTGGACTGGATCGCCGCCCGCTTCAACGGCGTCCCGGCGCCCAGCAACTGCGCCCAAGGCTGAGACCTCGGCCTAGGCCCCCGAACCAACCACGCGACTTCTGCTGCCTGTCCCACGTATCGCGCGCCCGCGATAGGTGGGACAGGCAGCAGAAGTGCGGTGGCGGTGGCGGTGGTGGCGGTGGTGGGCGCGCGGGGTCCGGCGGGAGCGTCAGGTCTGCCAGCGGGGCTTGCGCTTCTCCAGGAAGGCGGTCATGCCCTCCTTGGCCTCCTCGGAGGCGAACAAGCTCGCGGACAGCCGGGCGATGTCCTCGCCGTCGCGGTCCAACAGCTCCACGATCTCCTGGCCGAGCAGCTTCTTGGTCTGCGCCAACCCCTGCGGGGAGGCGAGCAGGAGCTCGCTCAGCACGTGCTGTACGGCCGCGTCGAGTTCGGCTGCGGGCACGGCCGCCGAGATCAGGCCGGCGTTCGCCGCGGCGGTGGCGTCGAAGGTCTCACCGGAGAGCATCCACCGGTGGGCGGTCCGCGGCTCCATCCGGGGCAGCACGGTCAGCGAGATGATCGCGGGCGCGACGCCGATGCGGGCCTCGGTGAAGGCGAAGGTGATGTCGGCGGCGGCGATGACGACGTCGGCGGCGCCGATGATGCCCAGGCCGCCGGCCCGGGCCGGCCCGGCCAGCTTGACGACCACCGGCTTGGACAGCGCGGCGATGCGTCGCAGCATCCCCAGCAGGATCCCGGAAACCTTCTCCAGACCCAGCGCGACCGCTTCCTTGAGATCCATGCCGGCGCTGAACACCGGTCCGTTGTGGGTCAGCACCACGACCCGGGTGGAGGCGTCGGCCTCGGCGGCGTCCAGCGCGTCGGTCAGCGCGGTAAGCATCGCGGTGGACAGCGCATTGCGGTTGGCCGGCGAGTTCAGGGTCAGCGTCGCGATGCCGCCCGCGCTCGTCGACAGGACCAGGGGTTCATCGCTCATGCCGCCGCCTCGTTCCTCGGCGGCGTCATGAGGGACAGGCGATTGAGGCGAGCGGAGCAGAGCACGCTTTTCGCTCTGGCTCCCGAGCCGATTGAGCCTGTTGACCGCAGGGAACACGGTCGCGCTGTGTTCATTGATTCGCTCGCAAGCTCGCTCATGACTACCTCTCGACATGCGTGCGTCCGGCGAACCCGAGGCTATAGCCGGGGGTTCGCCGGACGCTGCGGAGTGTGCGCGGGCCAGGCCTCGGTCAGCCCGGCAGGACCTTGCCCTGCTTGGCCGCGGTCACCAGCGAGGCGGGCGGGCTGAACCGGTCGCCGTACTTGGCGGCCAACTCCTGGGCCCGGTCGACGAACCCGAGCGGGCCACCCTCGTAGCCGGCGATGTACTGCACGACACCACCGGTCCACGGCGGGAAGCCGATGCCCAGGATCGAACCGATGTTGGCCTCCTCGACCGAGCGCAGCACGCCCTCGTCGAAGCACCGGATGGTCTCCAGCGACTCGACGAACAGCATCCGCTCCTGCAGCTCGATCAGCCCCGGGGTGCCGAGGGTCGGCATCAGGTCGTCGTTGCCGAAGTGCTCACGCAGCCCCGCCCACAGCCCGGCCTTCTTGCCGTCGACGTACTCGTAGAACCCGGCGCCTTCCTTGCGGCCGGGCCGGTTGAACTCGTCGATCATCCGGTCGACGACCGCGTCGGCGGGGTGATTCGCCCAGCCGGCCGCGCCGACGGCGCGCTGGGTCTCCTGGCGGATGTGGCGCATCAGCTTCATGTTCAGCTCGTCCATCAGCGCCAGCGCGCCGACCGGGTAGCCGGCCTGGGTGCACGCCTGCTCGATGGTCTGCGGGTCGATGCCCTCGCCGACCATCGCCAGGCACTCGTTGATGAACGTAGAGATCACCCGGCTGGTGAAGAAGCCGGGGGAGTCGTTTACCAGGATCGGCGTCTTGCGGATCTGCTTGGCGATGTCGAAGGCCCGCGCCAGGGTGGCCTCCGAGGTCCGCTTGCCGGAGATGATCTCCAGCAGCGGCATCTTGTCCACGGGGGAGAAGAAGTGCAGGCCGATGAAGTCCTCGGACCGCTGCACGCCCTCAGCCAGGCCGGTGATCGGCAGGCTGGAGGTGTTCGAGCCGAGCAGGGCGTCCGGGGCCACCAGGTGCTCGATCTCGCTGTAGACCTTGTGCTTGAGCTCCGGGCTCTCGAACACCGCCTCGATGACCAGGTCGGCCCCGGCGACGTCCTCGGCGGTCTCGGTCGGCGTGATCCGGGCCAGCAGCGCGTCGGCGGCTTCCTGGGTCATCTTCCCGCGCGAGACGGCCTTCTTGACCAGGCCCTCGGAGTACGCCTTGCCCTTGGTCGCCGCTTCCAGGCTGACGTCCTTGAGCACGACGTCGATCCCGGCCTTCGCGCACACGTAGGCGATGCCTGCGCCCATCATCCCGGCTCCGAGGACGGCGGCCTTCTTGGCCGTGTAGGTCTCGTAGCCGGCCGGCCGGCTACCGCCGGAGTTCACGAACTGCATGTCGAAGAAGAACGCCTTGATCATGTTCTTCGAGACCTGGCCGATCGCCAGGTCGACCAGGTAGCGCGTCTCGATCTTGAACGCCGAGTCGATGTCGACCTGCGCGCCCTCGACTGCCGCGGCCATGATGTTGCGCGGGGCGGGCATCGGGGCGCCCTTGATCTGCTTGCGCAGGTTGGCCGGGAACGCGGGTAGGTTCGCCGCGAACGCCGGGGTCGACGGCGAACCGCCGGGGATCTTGTAGCCCTTGACGTCCCACGGCGCGGTGGCGTTCGGGTTGGCCTTGATCCAGGCCTTCGCGTCGGCCAGCAGCGCGTCCGGGGTGTCGACCACCGCGTGCACCAGGCCCTTGGCCAGGGCGTCCTTCGGGTTGTAACGCTGGCCCTGCAGCAAGACGTTCAGCAGCGCGTCCTGGATGCCGAGCAGGCGCACCGTGCGGGTGACGCCGCCGGCGCCGGGCAGCAGGCCCAGGCTGACCTCGGGCAGGCCGATCTGGCTGCCCCGCGCGTCAAGTGCGATGCGGTGGTGGCAGGCCAGGGTGATCTCGTAGCCGCCGCCGAGGGCCGCGCCGTTGATGGCCGCGACCACCGGTCTGCCCAGGGTCTCCAGGCGGCGCAACTGCCTCTTGATGTTGTCGACGTTCACCGTGAACACCGGGGCGTCCTCGGGCCGCGCCGCAATCAGGTCGTTGAGGTTGCCGCCGGCGAAGAAGGTCTTCTTCGCCGAGGTGACGACCACGCCGGTGATGTTCGACTTCTCGGCCTCGAGTCGGTCGTTCACCGCGGTGATCGAGCTGACCCAGGCGTCGTTCATGGTGTTGGCCGAGCCGGCCGGGTCGTCCATGGTGAGGACGACGATGCCGTCAGCGTCCTGCTCCCAGCGGATCGTGCCGAGCGTGTCCTGCGCCGTCATGCGCGGGGGTCCCTTCTAGATTTCCCTTACCCGACTGGATGACTGACGATCGATCAGATTCGCTCGACCACGGTGGCGATGCCCATGCCGCCGCCGACGCAGAGCGTGACCAGGCCGTAGCGCTGGTCGCGGCGGTGCAGTTCGTCGACGATCGTGCCCAGCAGCATCGCGCCGGTGGCACCCAGCGGGTGCCCGAGCGCGATCGCGCCGCCGTTGACGTTGACCTTCTCCTCGAGCTCGGTCTGCGACAGGCCCATGTCCTTGCAGAAGCGCAGCACGACGGCCGCGAAGGCCTCGTTCATCTCGAACAGGTCGATGTCGTCGACGTCCAGGCCGGCCTTGAGCAGAGCCTTGCGGCTGGCCGGCGCCGGGCCGGTCAGCATGATCGCCGAGTCGGCGCCGCTGACCGCGGTGGAGACGATCCGCGCCCGCGGGGTCAGGCCGAGCTCGGTGCCGATGGCCTCGGAGCCGATGGCGACCAGCGAGGCGCCGTCGACGATCCCGGAGGAGTTCCCTGGGTGATGTACGTGGTTGATCTTCTCGACCCAGTGGTACTTCTGCAGGATCGTTGCGTCGAAGCCGCCGAGCTCGCCGATCATCTCGAACGAGGGGCTGAGCGCGCCGAGGCCCTCCAGGGTCGTGTCGGCGCGGACGTGCTCGTCGTGGTCGAGGATCAGCACGCCGTTGCGGTCGCGGACCGGGATCAGCGACTGGCTGAAGTACCCGCCGGCCTGGGCCTTGGCCGCGCGCTCCTGGGAGAGCAGCGCGTAGCGGTCGACGTCCTCGCGGGAGAAGCCCTCCAGGGTGGCGATCAGGTCGGCGCCGATGCCCTGCGGGGTGAAGTAGGTCTGGTAGCTGGTCTCCGGGTCCATCGCCCAGGCGCCGCCGTCGGAGCCCATGGCCACGCGCGACATCGACTCGACGCCGCCGGCCAGCACCAGGTCCTCCATGCCGGAGCGGACCTTCTGGGTGGCCATGTTCACGGCCTCGAGGCCGGAGGCGCAGAACCGGTTGATCTGTACGCCGGCGACGGTGTCCGGCAGGCCCGCGACCAGGGCCGCGGTTTTCGCGATGTCGGCGCCCTGGTCGCCCACCGGGCTGACCACGCCGAGCACCAGGTCATCGATACGGTCCGTGTCCAGGCCCGGGTTGCGTCGCCGCAGCTCGTCGATCAGGCCGACGACCAGGGATACGGGCTTCACGGTGTGGAGCGAACCGGTCTTCTTGCCGCGTCCGCGCGGGGTGCGGATCGCCTCATAAACGAACGCTTCGGTGCTCACGGCTGCCTCCTGCAGACAATGGCCTTCAGCTCGGACCGGCGGAGACGACCCTCTCGGCTCGCTCCGTCCTAAGTTGACTCGCCAGTAGCTTAGCGTCCGAGGCCCGCAACCTGACGTCCGGTCCCGGTGTCAAGCACAACGGTCGGACGCCGGTGAGGCTTCCCGGCGGTGGCGGCAATCCTGGCACCGATTTGCGTTAATGGCCATTCGCATCGGTGTGCCGGGCTCGTCCCCGACGCATGCGAACCGGCCCGTCGTGGCGGCCAGTAGGTTTGCCGGATGCACGATGCCAAGGAGTTGATCCAGCTCGGCGACGCGGCTGTGGCGCGGCTGGCCCGTCGGGGTTACCAGCTCGACCCGGCCCCGCTGGCCGCCCTGCTGACCGGACGCAACCAGGCCATCCGCACCGGCGACGAGCTGCGCGCGGAGTCCAAGCGCATCGCCGGCGAGGTCGGCAAGGCGGCCAAGGCCGGCGGCGACGTCGAGGGCCTCAAGGAGACCGCGCGGGAGCTCAAGGAACGCATCCGGACCGTCGAGGAGGACGCCGAACGGCTGGCCGCGGCGCTGCACGAGCAGATGCTGGTGATCCCGAATCTGCCCTCGGACGCGGCCCCGGACGGGCGCAGCGAGGACGACGCGGTCGAGGTGCGCCGGTGGGGCAGCCCGCCGGAGTTCGATTTCGCGCCGGCCGACCACGTCGACATCGGCGAGGCACTCGGCATCCTCGACTTCGCCCGGGCCACCAAGCTGTCCGGGCCGCGGTTCTCCGTCGCCCGCGGCGCGGGAGCCGCGCTGGAGCGGGCGCTGACCTCGTTCTTCCTGGACCTGCACACCCGACGTCACGGGTACACCGAGTACTCGGTGCCGGCCTTGGTCACCCGGGCCACGATGACCGGCACCGGCCAGCTGCCGAAGTTCGCCGACGACCTGTTCGCCACCTCGGCCGGCGACCGGGAGCTGTTCCTGATCCCGACCGCCGAGGTGCCGCTGACCAACCTGCACGCCGACGAGATCCTCGAGGCGTCGGCGCTGCCGTTCGCCTACACCGCACACACCCCGTGCTTCCGGTCGGAGGCCGGCTCCTACGGCCGCGACACCCGCGGCATCCTGCGGCTGCATCAGTTCTCGAAGGTGGAGCTGGTGCGCATCTGCGTGGCGGAGAACTCGAACGCCGAGCTCGAGCTGATGGTCTCCCACGCGGAAACCTGCCTGGTCGAGCTGGGTCTGCCGCACCGGGTGATCAAGCTGGCGGCCGGCGACATGGGGTTCTCCGCGCAGCTCACCTACGACATCGAGGTGTGGCTGCCGAGCCAGGGCCGCTACCGCGAGATCTCGTCCTGCTCGGACTGCGGTCAGTTCCAGGCCCGCCGCGCCGGGATCCGGGTCCGCGACGCCGCGGGAAGCCGCGCGCCCGCGGCGACGTTGAACGGTTCCGGGCTCCCGATCGGACGCACGATGGCCGCGATCCTGGAGAACTACCAGCAGGCCGACGGCTCGGTCGTCGTCCCGGAAGCCCTCGTGCCGTACCTCGGGACGAAGACGTTGGGGCCGAAGGAGAGCTGAGATGAGCGCTGGACACACGATCACGATCGAGCCTGCGAATGCCCTGGTGACCGTTACGGTCGACGGGGTCAAGGTCGCCGAGTCGCAGGGCGCACTGGTCCTGCACGAGACCGGACTGCCGCCGCGCTACTACCTGCCCGCGTCCGACGTCGACGCCGGCGTGCTGCGGTCCAGTGAGCTGCACACGACCTGTCCGTTCAAGGGCCAGGCCAGTTACCACTCGCTGGCGATCGACGGGACGACCCACACCGATGTCGTCTGGTACTACCCGGACCCGATCCCGGAGGTCGCGCAGATCGCCGGGATGCTGAGCTTCTACCCCGACCGGGCCCGCATCGAGGTCGACGGCGCAGCCGTCTGAGCCATGCTCGAGTGGAAAGGGGCCCGGTGCCCGAATACGCCCCGGAGTTGATCGCCGGCGGCTTCGCCGTGGAGATCGCCGACGCGGATCTGCTGCACAACTGGCTCGACCTGGCCGACCTGGCGCACGTGCTGGTGCTGCTGGACCGGGGCGTCCTGCCCCGGTCCGCGGCGGCGCGCCTGCTGGGGGCGTTGCTGGCGAGCCACGAGACACCGGTGGCGGAGATCGGTTACGACCCGGCCCGCGGGGAGATCTACAACTGCCGCGAGGACTGGCTGGTGGCCCGGATCGGCGACGACGCCGGGTGGCTGCACGCCGGTCGACCCCGGCGGGAGGCGGTGCGCATCGCGCTGCGGCTCCGGCTGCGGCGCGACGTGCTCGACCTGATCGAGGCCACCGCGCAGTTCGCCGGTGCGGTCGGTGCGCAGGCCGCCCGGCACACCGAGACCTGGATGCCCGAGCAGACCTATCTGCAGCACGCGCAGCCCTCGACCTTCGGGCACTATCTGCTGACGTTCGCCCATGCCGGGCTGCGCGACCTGGCCCGACTCGAGGACGCGTACGCCTGGCTGAACCGCAGTCCGGGCGGGGCCGGCGGGGTGAACGGTTCGGCGTTGACCGGCGACCGGAACACGGTGGCCGACCTGCTCGGTTTCGACGGGGTCATCGAGCACACCCGGGATGCCATGTGGCAGACCGACGGGTACATCGCGCTGCTCTCCGCGGTGACCAGCCTGGCCATCACGTGCGCGAAGCTGGCCGAGGACCTGGAGATCTGGGCCAGCCAGGAGTTCGACTACGTACGCCTGGCCGACGGGCACACCCGCACCAGCGTCCTGATGCCGCAGAAACGCAACCCTTACGCCTTGACGATGATCCGGGGTGAGGCCGGGGTCCTGATCGGCCGGCTGACCGGGATGCTGGCGGTGACCAAGTCCCCGTCCGCACGCAGCGACAACCTGATCTTCGCCTACGGCGAGGTGCCCCGGGCACTGGATCTGGCGGTGCGTCAGATGCGCTTGACCGCCGGTGTCGTGGCCGGGCTGACCGCGAATGCCGACCGGATGTACGCGGCGTTGGAGTCGGGGTACTCGCAGGCGGCCGACTTGGCCGAGCACCTGATGGTCGAGGTCGGGATCGACTACCGGACGGCCTACCGGATCGTCGGTGCTGCCGTGCGGCGGGCCGCCGAGCTCGGTCTGCGGGGGATCGACATCACCGGCGGGCTGCTCGCGGAGTGCGCGGTCGCGGTGGCCGGTTCCGAATTCGGTCTGCGTGAGCTGGATCTGACGGCCGCGCTCGATCCTCGCCAGATCGTCCGGTCGCGGGGCACGGTCGGCGGCGCCGAACCCACCGTGGTCGCGGCGATGGCGGCCGGGGCGGTCTCGGCCGGGGACCAGGCCCGCCGGGCCGCGGAGCAGCGTCGTGTCGCGCTGGACGCCGTCGAGTCCGGCCTGATCGCTCGGTCTCGCGACCTGGCAGCGATCTGACTTGCCGTCAGATCGATTGCCGAGTCGGTGGTCAGTCCGTGATCAGGATCTGGTCGGGACGGCGCTGAGCCGGGATACGGGCACCGCGGCGAGCGAAGTTGGCCTCTTGAGCGGCCTTGTGCTCGCTGCAGAACCACACGGTGGCGCGGTACAACGGTGTGGTCACGATGATGCGGTGCGGCGCCTGAGCACCGCACTGCGGCTCGGCGTTCGAGGTGAACCAGGAACAGCTGTGCACTTCGGGTCCTCTCGTCCCGCACTTGCGGGTCCGGTGCCGGCAGGCAGTCGCAGTCCTGTCAGCAGGTAGTTCTCGCCTCCGGCGTGCCGCCGGTGCGGGTTTCCTGGTTGAGACGAAGCCGTTACAAGTTCGGTTGCACCGCGGCAAGAAATCCCACGATCGTTCCGGTGTGGGTCATCCGTTCGGGCCGCTTTCGGGCGTTCTGGGTCCTCCGCGACGAAGTTCCCGCTTCGCCGCCTGTTGCGACCTGCCGGAAGGGTTCCGGGTCTAGGTGGTGAACAGCGTCGGCGCACCTCCGCTGGCCAGGAAGACCACCGGACCCTGGGCCGTCCCCGTCGCAGCCGCCGCGAGCAGACCGGCCATCGCCTTCGCCGCGAACACCGGGTCGAGGAACACGCCCTCGGTCCGCGCGACCAGATCGGCGGCCGCCGCCGATTCCGGCGACGGTTCGCCGTACGGGGCGGCGAGGAGCATCTCGGCGTGCACGATCGGCTCCCGCGTCGGCGCGGCCGACTCGATCAGCGCGCAGGCCTCCGCCGCGATCCCGGCGACCCGAGCGATGCATTCCGCTGCCGGGCGGCTCACCGTGACCCCGTGAATCTCCCAGGGCGTGCCGTAGGTGGCCGCCCCGGCGACCAGGCCGGCGTGGGTCCCGCACGACCCGGTAGCCAGCCAGAGCTGACGCGGTGTCAGGTTCAGCTGCGCGGCCTGGGCGGCGATCTCGCCGGTGGCGCTGAGATAGCCCAGGGCCCCGACCGGACCGGCGCCGCCGCGGCCCAACGTGTACGGGTTGCGGCCGACCGAGCGCATCCGCTCGGCGATGGCCTCGGCGACCGACTCGACCGTGGAGCGATCCGGGTCGCCGGTGAAGTGGATCCCGGCCCCGATCGACGCGGCCAGCGCGAGGTTGCCGGTGTAGGGCACGGGTTGCCCGTAGTAGACCAATGCCGCGTCCATGTCCCGGGTCCGCGCGGCCAGCGCCGCGAGCATCGCCCAGTTCGAACTCGGCCCGCCGCCGGTGATCAGGCAGTCGGCGCCGGCCGCGGTCGCCGCGCCCAGCACGAACTCCAGTGCCCGAACCTTGTTCCCGCCCAGGCCCAGCCCGGTCAGGTCGTCGCGTTTGAACCAGATCTCCACCCCGGCGGCCTCGGACAGCCGCGGCGCCGGGTGCAACGGGGTCGGCAGCGTGCCCAGCCGGATCCGGGGCGCCGCCGCCAGGCCGGGCGGGATCACCTGGCCCCGCCCGCCGCGAGCACCCGGTCGATGAAGGTCGTCGTCGAACCGAGCGCCGTCCGCGGGTCGATGGCCGCGCTGATCTGATCCGGCGTCAGCAACCCGCGTTCGGCGACCACCTTCTCCAGGTCGAGGCCGTTCTCGACTGCGTGCATCGCCGCGGTGTAGATCGCCTCGTGCGCCGCGTGCTTGCCGATGCGATCGCCCAGGACGCGCATCATCGGTTCGGAGAGCAGTAGCCCGCGCCGCGCGTCGAGGTTCACCCGCATGCGTTCGGCGTTTATCTGCAGGCCCTCCAGCAGTCGCGCCCCGAACCCCAGCGCCGCGCCGGTGAGCTGGCAGGCCTCCGGCAGTGCCAGCCACTCGGCCTTCCAGCTCCGGCCGTCGCGCTCGTGCAGCGCGATCATGCCCTCGACGCACGAGGCCGCGTCGAGGCGGACCCGGCGGGCCAGGGTGTCCAGGTGCTCGGCCAGTTCCGGGTTCCGCTTGTGTGGCATCGTGATGCTGCCGACCTGACCGGGGGTGAACGGCTCGGCGACCTCGCCGATCTCCGGGCGCGCCAACTCGAAGACCTCGTTGCCGATCTTGCCCAGGGTCCCGGACACCATTGCCAGCAGCATCGCGAACTCCGCCACCCGGTCGCGGGCGGTGATCCACGCGATGTCCGGCGCCCCCAGCCCGCAGCGGCGGGCGAATGCCGCCAGCAGGTCCGGTGCGCCCGGGCCCCAGAACTCCATCGTCCCGAGCGCCCCGCCCAGTTGCACCACGGCCAGCCGCGGTCGCGCTTCCCGGATCCGTTCGGCGTGCCGGCCGAGTTCGTCGGCCCACACCGCTGCCTTGAACCCGAACGTGATCGGCAGGCCGGGTTGGCCGTGGGTGCGTCCGCACATGATCGTGTCGCGGTGGGCGCGGGCCAGTTGCAACGCGGCTGCCCGGCAGCGCTCCACGTCGCGGTCGAGGATGTCGAGGACCGTGGTCATGGTCTGCGCGGTCCAGGTGTCGGTGACGTCCTGGACGGTGGCCCCGTAGTACACCCACTCCCGCGCGGCCTCCGGCAGCACCCGACGCAGTTCCTGAATCAGCCCCAGCGTCGAGTGACCGGCCGCCCGGGTGCCGGCCGCGACGGCGGCGAGGTCCAGTCGGTCGACGTGGGCTTGCTCGGCGATCGCCGTGGCGGCCTCGGCCGGCAGCATCCCCACCTCGGCCTGGGCGGCGGCCAGTGCGGCGAGCACCTCCAGCCAACCCTGGGTGCGCCCGGTGTCGTCGAACAGGGCGTGCATCTCCGGGGTGGTCCACAGATGGCCGAACAGCTGCGAGTCGGACAGGTGGCTGCTCATGACCCGCCGTTCGCCGCCGGCGTCAGGGGGGTCTCGGCGTGCGCCGGGTCGAGCAGCAGGGTCCGCAGGCCGGTGCGGATCTCGTCGAGGTTCGCACCCCACGGCACGACGGCGCAGCGGCCGTCGACCTCGATGCCGCGCTCCAGCAGGCAGCACTTGATCAGCGCCAGTTCGTTGCTCGCGGCGAACTCCGGGTCGGCCGCCAGGCGCGCGCGCGGGCACAGGTCGACCTGGGGCGGCTCGTCGCCGTAGAAGTGCCGATGGAACTGCAACGAGCGCTCGCACCCGATCAGCAGCCAGTCCTCGCGACCGGCCGGGCGGGTGTCGAGGAACGCGAGCCTGGCGCCGTCGGGTGCGGCCCCGGAGCCCCGGCAGGGCAGCAGGTAGGTGTCCGCCGGGTTGGCTGCCACCAGGTCGTCGATGACCACGGCGTCGAGCACCAGGTTGATCGGCGGCAGGTCCTCGTCGAACGCGACGACCTGCTCGGCCTGGGCCAACAGCTTCGGCGGATGCGGCGGGACGACCTCGGTCACCCGGACCCGGATCGGAGCGGGTCGGTACAGGAAGTTCACGTGGGAGAACATTCCGACCACGACGGTGGTGAGCTTGTCCGGATCGGCCACCTTGCCCAGGGCGGTCGCATTGCCCACGTCGACCGACGGGTCCTCCAGGTAGGCAGTGTCCTCCGGGCCGGACAGCACCAACGCGTCGGTGACCGGGGAGAACAGCGGCACCGTGCTCTCCTTGGCGACCTGCACCAGTGCCGTCCGGTCGCCGTGGCGCAGCGCCAGGAAGTCGGTGCGCCGGTAGACCTCACGGCCCATCAGGTGCTCGAGGATCGCCGCCTCGGTGAGCGGGAAGTCGACCTCCTGCATCGACAGCCCGCGGTAGGGGTGCGACCTGGTGTTCGGCGGTGGTGGCACGAGGCGGCCGGGGGCAGTCACCGGTGTCGCCTTGCGGCTCGCTCGCGAGTGGTCGGGATCACGCCCCCATTGTCGCCGACGCCCGGGACAGTGTGCGTCGTGCGCGGTCGACAACCGGCTTGTCCACCATCTTCCCGTCCAGGGTGGTGACGGCGCCGTCGCCGGCGGCCTGCACCACTCGGCGCGCCCACTCCAACTCCTCGGCCGTCGGGTCGAAGGCGGTGTGCACGACCTGCAACTGGCGGGGGTGGATGCACATCTTGCCGGTGAACCCGAGCCCGGCGCCGTGCGCGGCGTCGGCGGCCAGTCGGTCGTCGTCGGTGACATCGGTCGTGACGCCGTCGACCGGGCCGGCGACCCCGGCGGCGGCGCTGGCCAGCACCAGCCGGGACCGGGCGAACAGGAACGCCTGGTAGTCGTTCGGGTCGACTCCCAGCTGCGCCGACAGGTCGATCGAGCCGAACGCCGCCCGCACCACCCCGCGCAGCGCGAGGAACTCATCGGCCGCGAGAACCCCGGCCGCGGTCTCCACCAGCGGCAGCACCGCAGCGTCCGTACCGAGCGCCGCGACGACCGTGGCGACCTGCTCGGCGGACTCGGCCTTCGGCAGCATGACCGGGTGTCCGGCGACCGCGGCCAAGTCGTCGTCGTGCCAGGGCGTTCCCGGCGCGTTGATGCGGACGATCCCGCCCCCGCCACCGGCCAACCACTTGGCCACGTGCTCACGGGCCTCGACCTTGGCCTCCGGCGCAACCGCGTCCTCGAGGTCGAGGATGATCGCGCCGGCACCGGAGTCGGCTGCCTTCGCGAAGCGGTCGGGCCGATGGCCGGGGACGAACAACAGACTCGTGACGGACGCCAGATCCTGGGGCGACATGGGACTCCTCGTGGTGCCTTCCGACCCGGCAATTATCGTTCAGCCCCGTCCGGCACGGTCCGCCTCCGGACGTGGCATAGGCCACCCGGAGCCGCTGCGGGTTGCATGAATCGAACATGTGTTCGAACATAACACGGTGTCCACCACAGTTGCCGACCTGATTTCCAGACTGCCCGCCGGTGCGGTCTCGCGGGCCTCGGCGACCCCGCCGGTCAGTTCGGTACTGCCCGTGCCGGACGCGTTGCGGCCGGTCCTGATCGGAGGCGGACTGCGGCGGGGAAGCACGGTCGAGATCGGGATCGCCGGGCCGTTGGCCCCGGGTCGGTCCGGCGGTGGGGGGTCGGGCGAGTGCTACCGGGAGGCTGTCGGCCCGGGCGGTTGTTCGGTGCTGTTGTTGCTGCTCGCGCGGGTGTCGGGTGCCGGGTCCTGGTGCGCGCTGGTGAACGGCCCCGGAATCGGTCTGGCCGCCGCCGCGGAGGCCGGTGTCGACCTGGACAGGTTGGCCCTGGTGCCGGAACCGGGTCGGGACTGGGTGCGGGTCGTGGGGGCGTTGCTCGACGGCTTCGACCTGGTGGCGGTCCGCCCCCCGACAGCCTTGCGGCCCGCCGACGAGCGGTGGCTCGCCGCGCGGATCCGTCGGCACGGCACGGTGCTGGTCTCGCTCGGGCCGTGGGTCGACGCCGATGTGCGACTGCGGTCGACGGCCGCGCGGTGGGAGGGCCTCGGCGACGGTTTCGGGCAGCTGTCTGCCCACCGCCTGTCGGTTGGCGTCTCGGGCCGCGGGGTGGTCGGTGCCCGGTCGGCGACCGTCGAGATCCGACCGGCCGGCTTGCCGGATCCACTCGTCGTGGCCGGACCCGAACTGGCCGACGCCGCCGGCTGACAGCTTATCTGACGGAGCGTCAGGCGACGCGCGGGCCACCCTTGACAATCGAACAGATGTTCGAACATAGTCGTCCGCATGGCCACCGCCCGAACAGCTCGAGAGCACCCCGTCCGGCCCTCCGCGAGCCGGTGCGGGGAGCTCTCGCGGGTGGATGCGCCCGCCGGGCGGACCATCGCGATCTGGTCCCCGGACTGGCCGGTGCTGACCGCGGTGGCAGCTGTCGGTCTGGCCCCGGAGGCCCCGGCCGCGGTCCTGTCCGGCGGCGTCGTGCTCTCGTGCACCGCCCGGGCCCGGGCGGCCGGGGTGCGTCGTGGGTTGCGCCGTCGGGAGGCCCAGTACCGCTGCCCGGAGCTGGCGGTGCTCGACCGCGACCTGGCCGAGGAGGCGCGCGCGTTCGAGCCCGTGGTGGCCGCGGTCGAAGCCGTGGCGCCGGGTGTCGAGGTCGTCCGGCCGGGGCTGTGCGCGGTGTCCGCGCGCGGCCCGGCGCGGTACTTCGGGGGCGACGAGCCGGCCGCGGTCCGGCTCGCCGACGAGGCGTCCGCGGCCGGTCCGGGCGACTCCTGCCTGGCCGGGGTGGCCGAGGGGCCGTTCGCCGCCGCGCTGGCGGCCCGCCGTGGCGCCGTTGTGCCCGCCGGTCGCACACCGGAGTTCCTGGCCGCGCAGTCGCTGGAGGTCATCGACCGGCCGGAACTGGTCGACCTGTTGCGTCGGCTCGGGCTGCGCACGTTGGGGGAGTTCGCCCAACTGCCCGCCCCCGACGTGATGGCCCGGTTCGGCTCCGACGGCGTCTTCGTCCACCGGTTGGCCCGTGGGTTGGATCCGCGGCCACCGGACGCCCGGGTCCCACCGCCGGACCTGGTCGTCTCGCTGACCCTCGACCCACCGGCCGACTCCGTGGAGCGGGCGGCCTTCGCGGCCCGGCGGCTGGCCGACCAGCTCCAGCTGCGCCTGGCCGCGGCCGGTCTCGGGTGCACCCGGGTGAGTGTCGAGGCGGAGACCGAGAGCGGGGAGCGCCACACCCGGGTCTGGCGCCACGAGGGTGTGCTGACCGCGGCGGCGATCGCGGAACGGGTTCGCTGGCAGTTGGACGGGTGGTTGGCCACCCGCCCGGGCGCCGCCTCGCCCGCCCGGGCGCGGTCCGGGATAGCGGTTCTCCGGCTGGCGCCCGATGAGGTGATCGAGCACGCCGGTGAGCAGCTCGGGTTGTGGGCCCCGTCCGGGGCCGATGCGGATGCCGCCGCCCGGGCCGGGCGGGCGTTGTCCCGGGTGCAGGGCCTGCTCGGGCAGCCGTCGGTGCAGACCGCGGTGGTCGGCGGCGGGCGAGGTCCGGGGGAGCGGGTCCGCTACGTCACCTGGGGCGACCCGCGGGAGTCCCGTCGCGCGGACGGTCCGTGGCCGGGCCGGGTGCCCGAGCCCAGCCCGGCGTTGGTCCCGCCGATCCCGGTTCCTGCCGTGCTCATCGATGAGTCCGGGGCCCCGGTGGCGGTGACGGCCCGCTACGCGCTCTCCGGCGCCCCGGCCCGCCTGGTCGTCGGTCGCGAGCCGCCGCGCCGGGTCCTGTCGTGGGCCGGTCCGTGGCCTGCCGACGAGCGGTGGTGGGACTCGGCCAAGGCGCGGCTGCGGATCCGCTTCCAGGTGGCCACCGCCGACGGGGCCGGCTGGTTGCTCCTGCAGGAGGACGGGATGTGGTTCGTCGAGGCGGTCTACGACTGAGGCAGCGTCAGTTCCGATACAGGCAAGGCTTTTCGGGAGGGCTTTTCGGGAGGGGAGGGGAGATGGGTTGGGGCAACCCGCCGATGCCGTGGCGGGAGCTGGAGCGGCGGCTGTCCGGGAAGTTCCCGCCGCCGGGGGAGAACCAGCCCCCGCAGGCAGCTCCCCGGTTGGCGTTCGGGACCGAGCCGGAGCGGCCCGGGAGCACCCGGCGGGCGCCCTACCGGCCGCGACCGGACCTGGGGCGGACGCCCGGGCGCGACGTCCCCTACGCGGAGCTGCACGCCCACACCAACTTCAGCTTCCTGGACGGGGCCGCGCACCCGGAGGAGATGGTCGAGGAGGCCGTCCGGCTCGGCCTGACCGCACTGGCGATCACCGACCACGACGGGTTCTACGGGGTGGTCCGGTTCGCCGAGGCCGCGACCAGGTACGGGCTGCCGACCGTGTTCGGGTCGGAGCTGAGCCTCGGGTTGACCCGGCCGCAGAACGGGATCGCCGATCCGGAGGGCAGTCACCTGCTGGTGCTGGCCAGAGATCCCGACGGCTACGCGAGGTTGTCCACCGCCATCAGCGACGGCCACGCCGCCGGGGCGGAGAAGGGCCGTCCGGTCCACGACCTGGATTCGTTGGGTGCCGCCGCGCAGGGCCATTGGGTGATCCTGACCGGATGCCGCAAAGGAACCGTCCCGGCCGCATTGGCCGTCGGCGGCGCGGCCGGTGCAGCGGCTGCCACGCGGGAGCTGGACCGGCTGGTGGACTTGTTCGGCCGGGACAACGTCGTGGTGGAGCTGACCGACCACGGCCAGCCGGAGGACGCCGCCCGCATCGAGGTGCTGGCCGGGTTGGCCCGGCGGTTCGACCTGGCCACGGTGGCGACCGCCAATGCCCACTACGCCACCCCGGACGGTCATCGCCTGGCCACCGCGCTGTCCGCGGTCCGCGCCCGGCGCAGCCTCGACGATCTGGCCGGTTGGTTGCCCGCGGCCGGGACGGCCCACCTGCGGTCCGGCGCCGAGCAGGCCCGGCACTTCCGCAGGTATCCGGACGCGGTCCGGCAGGCGGCCGAGTTGGCCGAGCAGTGCGCGTTCGACCTGGCTCTGATCCGCCCGCGCCTGCCGGATTTCCCGGTCCCCGCCGGGCACACCGCGATGAGTTGGTTGCGCGAACTGACCGAGCGGGGGGCCGCAGTGCGCTACGGGTCCCGCTACGCCGAACGGCAGCCCGGTGCCTACGCCCAGCTGGACCACGAACTGGAGATGATCGAGAAGCTCGACTTCCCCGGGTACTTCCTGATCGTCCACGAGATCGTGGAGTTCGCCCGGTCGCGCGACATCCTCTGCCAGGGCCGCGGATCCGCGGCCAACTCCGCGGTCTGCTACGCGCTGGGGATCACCGCGGTCGACGCGGTCTATTACGGCCTGCTGTTCGAACGCTTCCTGTCCCCGGAGCGGGGCGAGCCGCCGGACATCGACGTCGACATCGAGTCCGGCCGCCGCGAGGAGGTCATCCAGCACGTCTACGCGCGCTACGGCCGGCGGCACGCGGCCCAGGTCGCGAACGTGATCTCGTACCGGCCCCGGTCCGCTGTCCGTGACATGGCCAAGGCCCTGGGTTACTCGACCGGTGCCCAGGACGCCTTCGCCCGCGAGGCCCATCGCTACGACCTGCCGAGAACCGCCGAGCAGAGCGCCGTCGAGGAGGTGCCCGCCGAGGTCCTCACGCTGTCGAACCGGTTGCTGGGGTTCCCCCGGCACCTGGGCATCCATTCCGGCGGGATGGTAATCTGCGACCGGCCGGTGGTCGAGGTGTGTCCGGTTGAGTGGGCCCGGATGGCCGATCGCACGGTCGTGCAGTGGGACAAGGACGACTGCGCCTCGCCGTTGGTGAACCTCGTCAAGTTCGACCTGCTCGGGCTCGGGATGCTCTCCGCCCTGCACGGCTGCTTCGACCTCGTCCGCGACTTCCACGGCACCGGCTGGACGCTCGCGACGTTGCCGAAGGAGGACCCGGCGGTCTACGAGATGCTCTGCCGGGCCGACTCGGTGGGCGTCTTCCAGGTCGAGTCCCGGGCCCAGATGGCCACCCTGCCCCGGCTGAAACCCCAGTGCTTCTACGACCTGGTGCTGGAGATCGCGCTGATCCGGCCGGGCCCGATCCAGGGCGGTTCGGTCCACCCGTTCATCCGCCGACGCAACGGCCGGGAGCCGATCCGGTACCCGCACCCGTCGTTGGAGGACTGCCTGCGGCGCACGCTCGGCGTGCCGATGTTCCAGGAACAGCTGATGCAGATGGTCGTCGACGCGGCCGGGTGCACCCCGACCCAGGCCGACCGGGTGCGTCGGGCGGTCGGCTCGAAACGGTCGGCCCAGCAGGTCGCGGCGCTACGTGAGGAGCTGTACGCCGGGATGGAGCGGACCCACGGCATCACCGGCGCTACCGCTGACGAGATCTTCAACCTCATCGCGGCCTTCGCGAACTTCGGCTTCGCGGAGAGCCACTCGATCAGCTTCGCGCTGCTGGTCTACGCGAGCTCCTGGTTGAAGCTGCGTTACCCGGCGGCGTTCTGCGCCGCGCTGCTCAACGCCCAGCCGATGGGCTTCTACTCGCCGCAGTCGCTGTGCGCGGACGCGCGCCGGCACGGGGTGGTCGTCCGTCGACCGGACGTGAACGCCTCTGCCGCCACCGCGAGCCTGGAACCGGTGGACGAGCACGACTCGGAGCCGTCGACGAGTTGTGGGCGGGCTGCGGTCCGGCTGGGCATCGGTTCGGTGCGCTCGGTCGGGACGGAGTTGGCCGAGCGCATCGCCGCGGGCCGGCCGTACACCGACATGGCCGACTTCGCGCTCCGGACCGCGGCCGGCGCTGCCCACATCGAGGCGCTGGCCACGGCGGGGGCGTTCGACTGCTTCGGGGTGTCCCGGCGGGCGGCGTTGTGGGCCGCCGGGGCGGTGGCGCAGTTGAGCCCGGACCGATTGGCCGGCACGGTCGTCGGCGACCGGGCGCCGATCCTGCCGCGGCTGATGGCGGCCGAGCGGAGCATGGCCGACCTGTGGGCCACCGGGATCACTCCGGACGGCCACCCGATGGAGCACATGCGGGCCGACCTGGACCCCGACGTGGTCACGGTGGGCGACCTGGCCGGGCGCCGCGATCGGGACCGCGTGCGGGTCGCCGGTGTGGTGACCCATCGCCAGCAACCGCAGACCGCCTCGGGGACGATCTTCCTGAACCTCGAGGACGAGACGGGGATGCTCAACGTCATCTGCGCGCCGGGGGCCTGGGCCCGGTACCGCCGGATCGCCCGCGACAGCCCGGCGCTGATCGTGCGGGGCCGGCTGGAGAAGGCCGACGGCGTCACCAGCCTGGTGGCGGAGGCCTTCGTGGAGTTGCGGATGTTCGTCGGCCGGTCCTCCAGGGACTTCCGATGAGCGAGCTTGCGAGCTCATCAATGAGCAGTGCACGACACCGCCGACCTGCATTGGCGACCGACGACGCACCGATCACCCAGTCCAGGGCCGTGGTAGACAAAGCCGCGACAATCTTCACTCCGAAGCAGATAGTCGGGCTCGGCCTCGGTAGAACGGGAGGGGTATGCAGACCGTCTACGCGACCCACCTCCCGCTGCCGGCCGACCTCGGCGCCGCCGCGTTGGACCAGGCCGTGGCCGCGGTCGCCGGCTGGCTGCACGACCGTTACGAGGTCAGCCCCAGTCCGCTCTCGGGTGGCTCCCACCGCTCCGACGAGGTCACGATCGAGTGGGAGAGCCTCTTCGGTGAGGCCGGCGGGCTGGTGTGGTTCGAGGTCGACCAGGCCGACCCGGTCGACGCCACGTGGCGTTGGCGCTCCCACCTCGACATCGGCGTGGAGAAAGGCCAGGCCTGGATCCGGGTCCGGGTGGGCCTGTTCTCACCACGGGAGGGTCTGGTCACCCGGCCCAAGGTCGCCGCCCACCGGCCGCCGGTGGTTCGTCGGATCGCCGACCGGATCGACGTCCGGATCGACGGGCGCCGGGTGGGTGAGCCGTGGGTGCTGACCGTGCCCGAGGTCCCCAGCTACGTGAAGTTCCTGACCAGCCGGGAGCGTCGCCTGCCGGTGCTGGCGATCTCGCACGACCCGGACGGCGAACCGTTCCTGGACCGGGCCCGCGCGGCCGACCGCCTGCTCGGGCTGGCCCACGTGGTCGAGGTCGACCTGCACTCCGGCTACGCGGTCACCGACGCCATCGGCAAGACCCTGAGCTGCTACTCCGGCGCTGTGCGCATGTACTGGCCCGGGTTCGCCGTCGGCGACGACCCGTACTTCCACCGGGCGTACGTGGGCGGCAGCTTGGCCTACCTCGGCCGCGAGGGCATGGGTACGGAGCTGTTCGACACCCTCGGCCGGCTCTCCGCGCTGTCGATCTCCGAGCCGACGTTGCGGGCCCGGCTGCGTCGCGAGCAGCACGCCCACGAAACCGCTGCCCGGGCCGCCCAGGCCGCCGTCACCCGCGCCACCCTGGCCCGGCCGGACGGCTCGCCGGACGGCGTGGTCGACCGCGCCGCCTGGCTCGCGCTGTGCGCCGACCACGACCTGCAGCAGCAGCGGCTCGCCGTCCTCGACGGCGAGCTGTTCGAGGCCCGTCTGGAGATCGACGTCCTGCGCGGGGAGCGCGACTCGGCCCAGGCCCACGCCGCGTCGCTGGACCGCGCCCTCACCGTGGCCTCGGCCCGCACCCCACCGCGCCGCCCGGAGCTGGAGTCCGCGACGGACGAGCCCACGCCGGAGTCGGTCCTCGAGGCCGTCCGCATCGCGCAGGAACGCTGCACGCACCTGGTGTTCCTCGACGAGGCGTTCACCGCGGCGGCCGTCAGCGAGTACCACGACCCGGAACGCGTCCTGGCCAACCTGCTGCTGATGGAGCAGATCGGCGCCGAATGGGCCAGCGGGGAACTGCCCGGCGGACCCGACGACGCGTTCAAGCAGCGGTGCAGCGGGTACCACGCAGGTCTGCATGAGGCCCAGGTGCCGATGGCCGACCTCTTCCGTCGCACGTTCCAGGACCGGGAGGTGACCCTCGGTCCGCACATCGCCCGCGGACACGGCTCGCCGGCCTCGGTGCTGCGCATCTACTGGTACGTCGACGTCACGCGCAAACAGATCCTGATCGGCCACGTCGGGGGACTGGTCCGCACCGCCGACGCCGTGGCCGACCGCCGACCCGTCAGTTCCTGAACGCGCCCACCCGACCTCGGCGCCGGTCGAGGCGGCGGGACAATTGCTCCAGGACCGCGGGGCCATCGGCCTCCCGGAGGAGAGGGGAGAAGGCGTTGGCACAGAGCATCGCCCGACAGATCATCGACGTGCACCCGACCGGCTACGGGACGACCGACCGCAAGCTGCTGGAGGCTGCGCTCCTGCTGAGCCAGCAGGCCTCACTGGCCGCTTCGATGTGCGCCGACGGATGCCTGAACGAGGGCATGGTCAAGGACATGCGCGAGTGCATCCGGGCCTGCCTGGACTGCTCGGACGTCGTCGACGCCGCGGTTCGCAGCATGTCCCGGAACACGGGCCTGAACGAGTCCGCCGTGCCTGCGATCCTCTCGGCGGCCGTCGCCGTGCTGGCAACCTGCGCCCACGAGACGGCGCGTCACGCCTCGATGCACATGCACGCCCGGCTGGCCGCGGAGACCTGCCGCAAGGCCGAGGCCGCCTGCACCGAGTTGCTGGAGTCGCTGAGCAAGTGAGCCCGGCGGCCGAGCCGACGGAGACCGTTGGGTCGCGGTCCTGGCTGACCCGCAACCTGCGCGTGCTCAGCGGGGTCAGCCTGCTGCAGGACGCGGCCAGCGAGATGCTCTACCCGGTCCTGCCGATCTTCCTGACCGTCACGCTCGGCGCGCCGGCTTCGGTGGTCGGCTTCACCGAGGGCCTCGCCGAGGGCATCGCCTCGGTCGTCAAGCTGTTCGCCGGGCGGTTCGCGGACCGGCGCGGCCGCCGCTCCCTGATCGCCGCCGGCTACGGCCTGGCCGCCGTGGGGAAGTTGCTCATCGCGGTCGCATTCGTCTGGCCGGTCGTCCTGCTCGGTCGCGGGGTCGACCGGGTCGGCAAGGGGATCCGGGGGGCGCCGCGCGACGCGTTGCTGATGGTCGACGCCGACCCGGCGGCGCGGGGTCGCATCTTCGGCTTCCACCGAGCGGCCGACACACTCGGTGCGGTCATCGGGCCGGCTGTCGGCCTGGCCATCTACGAGGCCGCCGGCCACCGGATCCGGCCGTTGCTGATCATCGCCGTGGTGCCCGCGGTCGCCTCGGTCGGCCTGGTCCGCTGGGTCGCCGACCCCGGCGCGCCGGCCAAGGCCAAGACCCGCACCCCGATCGCCACGCCGGGCTCGCTGCCCCCGGCGCTGCGTTCGCTGATCGTGCTGCTCGGGCTGTTCTCGCTGGTGAACTTCCCGGACGCGTTGTTGCTGCTGCGGGCCCACGACCTCGGGCTGTCGACCGCCGCGGTCATCGGCGTCTACATCGTCTACAACTTCGTCTACGCGGCCGCGTCGTACCCGGCCGGGGCATGGTCCGACAAGGCCCCGCGGCACCTGGTTTTCGCGCTGGGGCTGGGTTTTTTCGCCGTCGGCTATCTTGGCCTCGGCCTGATCCACGACTCGCGGTGGGTGTGGCCGATCCTGCCGCTGTACGGCGGGTTCGCCGCCTGCACCGACGGCGTCGGCAAGGCGTGGGTCGCCGAACTGGCGCCGGGAGGTGGGCAGGGCAGTGCGCAGGGTCTGCTCCAGGCCGTGACCGGCGCCGGTGTGCTCGTGGCCGGGATCGTGGCAGGCCTCGCGTGGCGCGGCGACGGTCGGCTGCCGCTGCTGACGGCGGGGACCGTGGGCGCGGCACTGGCTGTGCTGCTGGCTGTGATCGGTGGGCGTTGGCGGGCGGTCGCACCATGAACGAGCGCAGCGAGCGAATCAATGTCACAGTGCCCGCCACCTCCGAGCCGCACCGGCGATCGATGGTGCGCCGGTGAGCGGCCCGGTGCTGTTGCGCCCGCGGGAGGTCCCGCTGGGCGGACCGCGGGCGATGACCGTGCGCCGCACGTTGCCGCAGTTGGCCCGGACCTTCATCGGGGCCTGGTGCTTCGTCGACCACTACGGACCTGACGATGTGTCAGAAACCGGCGGGATGGCGGTTCCCGGGCACCCGCACACCGGTCTGGCGACCGCGACCTGGCTGTTCGCCGGCGAGGTCGAGCACCGCGACACCACGGGGATGCACGCGATCGTGCGGCCCGGGGAACTGAACCTGATGACGGCCGGTTCGGGAATCGCGCACTCGGAGTTCTCGACTCCGAGCACCGACATACTGCACGGCGTGCAGTTGTGGATCGCGCTGCCCGAACGCGACCGGTTCGTCGAACCCGGATTCGTCCACCACGTCGCCGAGTCCGCCGACGTCGACGGCGCACGGGTTGCGGTGTTCCTCGGCGACCTGCTCGGCGTCACCTCGCCGGTGGCGACCCATTCGCCACTGGTCGGTGCCGAGATCACCTTGCCTGCCGGCCAACGGTTGCAGCTGCCGGTCGACGTCGCCCACGAGCACGGCCTGCTCTGCGACTCCGGGCAGATCCGGGTGGGCGAGGTCGCCGCCGGGCCGGGCGAACTGGTGCTGTGCCCGACCGGGGCCCGCACGCTCGGTGTGGTCGCCGGCCCGGACGCGCCGGCCCGTCTGCTGCTGATCGGTGGCGAGCCGTTGGGCGAGCAGTTGGTCATGTGGTGGAACTTCATCGGCGGCAGCGACGAGGAGGTCCGCGCCTTCCGGGCCGACTGGGAGCGCGAACGTCAGTACGGCGGCGGTGAGCGGTTCGGCCGGTTCCCGCAGGCCTGGACGGGGACCCTGCCCGCGCCCGAACTGCCGAACGTGACGTTACGGCTGCGCGGCTGAACCCCGCCGCCGGCCGATCACCACGGTCGCCTCCAGGTCCGCGTCGCGCACGACCGCGCAGTCCAGCCCTGCCTGCTCCAACTCCGCGACCAGCAACGTGGACTGCTCGGCCGAGGTCTCCAGCAGCAGCCGGCCACCGGGGCGCAGCCAGTTCGGGGCGGCCGCGACGATCCGCCGTTGCACGCCGGTTCCGTCCGCGCCGCCGTCCAACGCGGCTCGGGGCTCGTGCAGCCGTGCCTCGGCGGGCATGGTCGGCAGAGCCGCGCTCGGCACGTAGGGCGCGTTGGCCACGACCACGTCGACCGCTCCGCGCAGCTCGCCAGGCAGCGGGGTGAACAGGTCGCCGTGGTGCACGCGGCCCGGGCCGAGGTTCTGCTCGGCGCAGGCGACGGCGCGGGCATCGACGTCCACCGCGTGGACCAGCACGTCCGGGCGGGCGGCTCGCACGGCCGCCCCGATCGCCCCGCAACCGCAGCACAGGTCCAGGACACAACCGGCCGCCGGCAGCTCCGCCAGCAGGCATTCGACGAGGAACTCGGTGCGCAACCGGGGCACGAACACGCCAGGTGCCACAGCCAGTCGCAACCCGCGGAACTCGGCCCAACCCAGCACGTGCTCCAGCGGCGCCCCGGTGCACCGTCGCTCGACCAGGTCCGCCAGCAGTTCCGGATCGGCGGCCTCGGCGATCAGCAGCCGGGCCTCGTCCTCAGCGAAGACGCACCCGGATTCACGCAGGCGGGCCGCGACGGCTGCCGGGTCGCCGGCCGTCAAAGCCGGTCGGTCAGTGCGGTGAGCACCGCCGCCGTCGGTCGCTCGGCGACGGCGGCATGTCCGGTCCCGGCCCACAGGTGCAGTCGTTCGGCGTCGCCCGCGGCCGCTGCGGCCCGTCGCATCCCGGTCGTCAGGTAGTGCACGGCGGGGTAGCCGACCGGCGCGCCGGCGGTCCATCGGTCGGTGAACTCGTTGCGGATCCCGCGGGCCGGGCGCCCGGTGAACGCGCTGGTCACCACGGTCGGCTCGGTTCGCTTGGCGACCAACGCGGCCCGGTAGGTCGAGTTGGCACCGCTCTCCGGGGTCAGCAGCAGCAACGTCCCGACGGCCACCGCCTCGGCACCGGCCTTCAGCGCCGCAGCCACGTCGTCCGGCCCGGACACCCCACCGGCACCGAGCAACGGCACCGCGACTGCTTCCCGCACCGCCGCCAGCAACTCGGGCAACGGCCGTTCGGCCGGTCGCTGCCGCGGCGTGAAGGTGCCGCTGTGCCCGCCGGCGTGGCTGCTCTGCACAGCGAGTGCGTCCATCCCGGCCTCGACGGCCAGCCGCGCCTCCTCGACCGAGGTGACCGTCTGCACCAGCAACGACCCCGCGCGCCGCAACCGGTCCAGCGACCCGGCGTCGGGCAGCCCGAACGTGAAGCTGACCACCGGCACCGGGTCGGCCGCCAGCAGGTCGACCTTGGCGGCCCAGGCGTCGTCGTCCTCGATGATCGCCGCCCCGGTCAGGTCCAACCCGTGTGCGGCCCCCTCGGGCGCGATCGCGGTGGCGTAGCGGCGGAACTCCGCGGCGTCCACCGGTACCGGGTTCGGCACGAACAGGTTCACCCCGAACGTCCCGGTCTGCGCCCGCACCGCCCGGATCTGCTCCGCGAGCGCCTCGGCGCTCTTGTAGCCCCCGGCCACGAACCCCAGGCTCCCGGCCCCGGCCGCGGCAAGGACCATCTCCACCGTCGTCGGCCCCCCGGCCATGGGAGCGGCGAGAACAGGAATACGGACGCCGAGTGCTTCAAGCATGCGACCAATGATCACCGACCCGTCGAGACGCCGGCGAGCGCGTAGCGCGAGCAGACTACGGCCGGGCAATCATTCGACCCGAACCACGAGCAGGGCGACGTCGTCGCTGTTGGGGGCGTGGTGCAGGAGTTGGTCGCAGACTTCCTCGACGCCCCGGTCGGCCAACCCCGCTGCGCGTTGCCCGAGCTCGGCTATGCTCACGGCCATGTCGACGCCGCGGCGTTCGATCAGCCCGTCGGTGTACAGCAGGAGCATCGACCCTGCAGGCAGCACCTGGCAGGCGGTCGGGTACGGGTGGACCAGACCCGGGGACAGCGCTATCCCACCGGCCTGCTGCAGCGGCCGGGCCCGGCCGTCGGCGGGGTCGATGAACAGCGGAGGCGGGTGACCGGCGCGCGCCCAGGACAGTTCCCAGTCCTCGCCGCCTCGGATCAGGCGGGCGAACACGGCGGTGGCGAACCTGGCCATGTGCAGGGACCGGTTGGTCTCGGCCAGCCGTTGCAAGATCGCTCCTGGCTCCAGCGCCTCATCCAGGGCCAGCGTGCGCAACGCCGCACGTAGCTGCCCCATGGAAGCCGCGGCGGCGATGTCGTGCCCCACCACATCTCCGATGGCCAGCGCGAGGTGACCGGGCCCGGTCAGGAAGGCGTCGTACCAGTCGCCGCCGACCTCGTCGCGACCCGCGGGCCGGTAGCGGGCACACACCCGTAGGCCGTCGACATCGGGCGGGTCACTGAGCAGGCTGTGCTGCAGAACCAACGCCGTGTGCCGGGTGTGCTGATAGGAGATGCCGTGCTCCACGGCCAGGGCGGCGTACTCGGCGATCTCACCGAGGATCTGCAGCTCGAGTTCGGACCACGCCGGGCGGTCCTGGCACGTCCCGAAGGTGGCCACCGCCACGACCAGGCCGTCGGCCAGGACCGGCGCCAGGACGACCCGGTCGAGGGTGGACCGGAAGACGACCTCGGTGCCGGCGGGCCGGGCCCACGTCGGAACCTGCGCGGTTCGGATCGGGGCGGTCAGGCGTCCCTGCCGGATCGCCTCGACGACCGGTGAGCCCTGTTCCCATTCGAGGCCGTCGTGGGTCGGTGGCAGTTCGAGGCTCTCGATCACCTCTGCGGCCACCCGGTTGGTGACGACCGGCAGCGGCGGCATCGCTCCGGGCGGCACCGGAACGGCGAGCACGTGCACGGTGGACAGGTCGGCCAACTCGGGGACCACGACCCGCGTCAGAGCCCGAAGTTGGGTCACCGGGTCCAGACGTCGGTTCATCGCGGCCTGCGCGGCCGACAGCAGCCTGTGGCGACGTTCGTCCGCCCCCAGCCGTTCGGTGCGCTGCGCCCGGCCCAATGCCTGGGCGGCGAGGTCGGCCACCGTGGTCAGGAACAGCCGCTCCGCCTCGTCGAAGGTCCGCGGGCGGTGATAGCCGACCGAGAGAATCGCGACCAGCTCGCCCTCGACCAGCAGCGGCAACCGGGCCAGAGCCTGACCCCGGGTCGTCTCGTAGCTCTGCGCGGCCGCGGCGCCGAAAAGGGCACGGTGCTCAGCCGGTGAGCCCACGAACACCGCGGTGCGGGTCGCGGCCACCTCGGCCAACGCGCTGGGCACGTCCAGCGCGACGTCGATGGACCGTTCCAGGTCACCGAGCGCAGTACCGGCCAGCCGCGCCGCCCGGGCCACCGACTCCGAGGCGCGGATCTCGCGCAGGGAGAACAACTGGGCTTCCACGGCTCGCGGTACATGCTCGGCCAGTACCGCGGTGACCTCGTCGACGCTCAGCGTGGTGGCCAGCGCGGCGGCCAGATCGGCCAGGCCGGCCGCGCGCGCCGCGTCAGCGCGGTGCCGTTCCCCACGCATCGCCCGGCCCAGCGCCTGGGCGGCCAGGTCGGCCACCGTGGTCAGGAACAGCCGCTCCGCCTCCTCGAAGGTCCGCGGACGCCGGTAGCCCACCGACAGGATTGCCACCAGTTCACCGTCGACCACCAACGGGAACCGGGCCACCGCCTCGACGTGAGCGGCCTCGTAGCGCCGCGCCGCAGCCGCGCCGTAGCGTTCGCGGGTCTGCTGCGTGGACGTCACGAACACCGGCCGCCTGGTGGCGACAACCTCAGCCAGCGCGCTGGGAGCGTCCAGCGGAACCTCGGCGTAGCGGTGCCGCTGGTTGCGGGCCGCACCGCCGGACAGCAGCGTCCGCGCCAAGCCGGCCTGGTGGTCCACCCAGCGCAGCGAGAATGCGTCGGCGGTCATCGCCGACTGGACATGCTCGGCCAGAACTGCGGCAACCCCCGCGACGCCGACCGCCGTGACCAGCGCCGCACCCAGATCCCCCAGCCTGCGGGCTCGATCAGCCTCGGCGCGCAGTTTTTCGGCGCCCATGGCCCGGGCCAGCGCCTGGGCGGCCAGGTCGGCCACCGTGGTCAGGAACAACCGCTCCTGCGGCGGGAAGGCCTGCGCGGTCACGTACCCGATGGACAGCACTGCCACCAGTTCACCCTCGACCGGCAACGGCAACCGGGCCAGGCCCTCGATGCCGCCCGCGCCGTGCTGTGCGTCGGCGGCGGGCCCGTAGCGGCGCCGGTTGTCCTCCGCACTGGTGACGAACACCGCCCTCCCGCTCGCAACCACCTCCGCCAACGAACTGGAGCCCTCCAGGGCAAGCTCGACGAACTTCTCCCGGTAATTCGGGTGCTCGAATTCCATCCGGACAACCCGCGCCACCCCCGCTGCGCGGTCCACGGAGCGCAGGGAGAAGGTCTGCCCGGCCACCGCCTCGCGCACGTGCTCGCCGAGTACCACGGCCACGTCGCCCACGCTGCCCGCCCCGACCAGCGCAGCGGCCAACGCCCCGACCCGCTCGGCGCGGGCGGCGTCCGCCTGCGCGCGTTCGGTGGCCATGGCCCGGCCCAGCGCCTGGGCGGCCAGGTCGGCCACCGTGCTCAGGAACAGCCGCTCCTCAGGCGGGAACGGCTGCACGGTGCGATAGCCGACGGACAGGACAGCGACCGGTTCGCCGTCGACGATCAGTGGCAGCCGGGCCAGACCCTCGATTCCGGCCGCAGTGTGCTGCTCGGTGGGGGCGGTGCCGTAGCGGCGGCCGTTGTCCTGCGCGCTGGACACGAACACCGGCTGTCGGGTCGCAACCGCTTCGGCCAGGGCCGACGGCGTGTCCAGCGGCACCTCGCCAAAGCGTTGCCGGTAGCCGGGCTGCGGGCCTTCGATCCGGAGCACCCGGGCCACCCGCTCGTCGGGGTGGACGCTGCGCAGGGAGAAGGTCTGCCCGTCGACGGCGGCCTGCGCGTGCTGCGCGAACACCTCGACGACCTGCTCGACGCTGACCGCGGCGACCAACGCAGCGGCCAATGCCCCGACCCGCTCGGCGCGCGCAGCCGCCGCGCCCACCACCGCCCGGGCCCGCATCTCCCCGGCCGGCAACCCGGCCCGGTGCAGGGCCAGTGCAGCCAGTTCCCCGGCGGCGACCAGAAACGCTTCCTCCCCCTCCGCCGGGGGCCGGGCCCGGTCGAAACCGAACCCGACCATCCCGCACACGGCGCGCGCCCCCGGGGCACGCAGCGGCAGCAGCCCCACCGTGGCCAGTTCCGGGACGACCTCGACCAGGCTCGGCAGGTGGTCTTTGACCTGCGTGGCGCCGACCCACCACAGCAGGCGCCCGACCTCGACCTGGCGCAGCGGGGCCCAGCCGGCTGGATCAGTCTGTGCCCGCAGGACGTCCAGCACCCGTTTGCCGGCGCCCAAGGAGTCCAGGGCGACGAACCGGTCGGCGGTGGCGTCGAACTCCGCCGCCCACACGTGGGCACAGTCCAACCGCGCGCCTATCGCCTCGACCGTACGGGCGGCCACCTGCTTCGCGCTGCGAGTCGTCGCCAACGCCACACCCAACTCGTACAGCGCGGCCGACCCCGGCGCAGCCCCGTGCACCGAGTCCGGCACGACTTCCTCCAACGCCGCGCCCTCGGGCGCCTTCTTCTTCGCCACTGAAACGGCAAGCATCTCGCCTGAGCGCTAACCGGCCCGGCCGTGTCATGCCGTCCGCCCGTGCCGTGCGGCCCGACGGTCGGCTCCCGGTCGCGACTGGTTGCGGTGAGGGTCTCACGTCCGCCTAGGCCCGGGACCGCGGTCCGCCGGCCACGACACGACCGCGCCGTTCACCTCGCCCGCCTGTGGTGCGGTGGCCTTGGCCGAGGGCTGGAACGGCGACCGCCTGGCGCGGCCCGGGCACGCGCCACCGAACATGGCGATGGAGTACGAAGGGCTCGCGGAGGAACGACTCCGCGAGATCGCCGACCGCCTGGCGGCCTTGGCCGAAGGTGAGTCAATCCTCGTCGGCGAGCCGAGCGATGCGCCAGACGGAGACCAGCTCGCCGGTGATGTCGTACATCACTCGATACCGCCCGATGCGCAGCCGCCGGCGGTCGGGCGACCCGTACGGGAACGAAGGCCGGACGGGGATCATCGGCGAGCCGTCCGACGGCATCGAGTGTTGCCCGCAAACCCTGCGGGTCATCGAGAACCCGGCGGCCTGACTGACAGCCTGTTCCTCCCAGATGACCTGCCGGGTCATCCGCGCAAACCGAGCCGACGCGGCACCTCGTCGTGCGGCACATAGGTCGTCTGGCCGCCAGCCTCCCGGGTTTTCCGGTCCGCCGGCGCCGAAGCGTCCGCAGCCGAAGGAAATCGGTCACGGGCACCACGACGGCGGCCTGCCCACCGAGATGGATGACCTTCGGATCGGCCGGCTGAGCGGTCGTCCCGCCACCCGGGCCGGTACGGACCTCAGGCGAGCCGAAGTGCATCGTCACGAACGACCCGTGGCCGCGCTTCACTTCCCAGGAGGGCAGGCCAAGGACCGATTGGAAGGCCGCCGCCACGGGATCGTTCGTGCCCGTGGTCGAGCAGGATCCCGCTGCCGGGAGCGAACTTCGGACGGCTGGTGATCCAGCGGGGGTGGGGCACGTGATCCGCACGATCAACCTGCGTAAGCCTCTGCGGTTTGTCACCAGATTAAAGTGCCCCCGGCAGGATTCGAACCTAATATTTCATGTGCGGAGAGTGCAGATCAGAAGCGTGGAATGCGTCCTGAGCTGCATAGATACCAGATCTATGTGACTGTGAGTTACCATGATCGACCCTTTCTCATCGAAGCATCTGGCCATAATCTGGCCAACATGGCGTGCAGGATGGCTGACTAGCGGGGTCCGGAATGTATGAGCAGGTCGAGAACCAGCACAGCGGCGGCGGTAATCGAAGGGGACGCAAGGCCTCGTTCGGCAGCATCCGGCAACGCGGGTCGCGGCGGTTCCAGGCTCGCTATACCGGCCCGGACGGGCTCCAGTACACGGCGTACTCGCCGGGCGGCTCGGCCACCTTTCAGACACGGACGGACGCAGACCGAGCGCTGGCCCGGGTCCGGGTTGATATCGATGCAGGGACCTGGGTCTTGCCCGAGGTGCCAGTAGTCATCGAGACGGCAGTCGTGTGCGGACCTTTGAAGTTCGGCGAGTACGCCGAGACATGGCTCACTCAGCGACCCCTGGCCACCCGCACGCGTGACCTCTACCGTTCGCTGCTGGACAAGCACCTGCTGCCGTACTGGCACGACACCGTATTGACCGCGATCACCTCGACTGCCGTCCGGGAGTGGCACGGCGGGCTGGACAAGACCAAGCCGCGTGCGGTGGCAAACGCCTACAGCCTTCTCAAGACGATCCTGGAGACGGCAGTCGCGGACGATCTGCTCCCGGCCAACCCCTGCAGGATCAAGGGCGGGAGCCAATATCGGCGGGCCAAGGAGCCGGGCATGGCCACCCTCGCGGAGATTGCGTCGCTGCGGGCGGCAATGCCCGAGCACTACAGGTCCGCCATCGATCTTGGCGTGTGGGCCAGCCTGCGCATCGGCGAAGTGATCGGGCTGCAACGGGCGGACGTGTCGCTGAGCGCCTCCGACGCGACCGAGCAGACGGCGGTGATCCACGTCCGCCGCTCGGTCGGCCGCACCCGCTCCGGCCGGGAGGAGAAGCTGCCCAAGAGCGGGGCGGGTACACGCGACGTCCCGTCACCGCCGCACATCGTCCCGGCTCTGCGCCGGCATCTGGCTACCCACAGCGCACCAGGCCGCAAGGGCTGGGTCTTTCCGGCCGCCACCGACGCGAAGACCAACGTTTCGGCGGACGTGCTGCGCGAGGCGTTCGAGACGGCCCGGCACAAAATCGGGCGCGACGACCTGGTGTTCCACCACTTGCGCGGCATCGGGGCAACGCTGGCGGCGCGCGCGGGCGCCACCGTGCGGGAACTTCAGGACCGACTCGGCCACGCCACCCCGAACATGGCGCTGGCCTACCAACGCGTGGCCGACGACCGACCCAGACAGATCGCCGAGGCGCTGAGCCGAATGATCGCCACCGAAGAGTGACCGGGACTCCAGATCCGAATTGCTCGGCGTCGCATGAACCGGCTTCCCGTAAACCTTCCCCCGACACGACGTGGTGTAACCTTAGCTATCTAAACCTTCACTTCACTGCTCGTGCTGCAAGGTTGCCGACCGGGACCGGGGGAGCGATGGCGGACACCGTGGTCGCGACGTGGACGCCGCTGGCGAACGCGCCGACACGCGTGCACCGCCGCGGCGGTCCGTACCAGGCCTACCATCCGGACCTGCTGGTCGACCGGCCGCTCGCGCTGGACCGGCAGGTCGCCGAAGTGGCCGCCCACGCCGAGAGCGCGGTCCGCCGACTGCGGGATGCACCCGGCGCGCACGGCTTGGAAGGTCTCGCGCGATTCCTGCTGCGTTCGGAGGCGATCGCCTCGTCGCGGATCGAGGGCATGGAGGCCTCGCCCGCCCAGGTCGGATTGGCCGAACTGGCCGAGGAGGAAGACCTGACCGCGACCAACGTGAGCCGGACCGCGCGCCGGGTCGCGGCGAACATCACTGCGGTGCGCACCGCGACCGCCGACCTCGCCCGAGCGGATCGCATCACAGTCGCCGACGTTGAAGGAATGCATGCGGCGCTGCTGGCCGACGAGCCACAACTGCACGGGCTGCGCACGGTGCAGAACTGGATCGGCGGTTCGGACTACCACCCGATCGACGCCGAATTCGTGCCCCCGCCGCCGGATCTAGTGCCCGGGCTGATGGCGGACCTGGTCGCCTACCTCAACAGCGCGGGTCACGCCGGGCTGATCCAAGCCGGTATTGCCCACGCGCAGTTCGAGACCATCCACCCGTTCAAGGACGGCAACGGCCGGATCGGGCGCGCGTTGATCCACACGGTCCTGGTGCGCCGCGGTCTGAGCCCGCACGCCGTCGTCCCGGTCAGCCCGGTGCTGCTGACCCGCTCGCAGGAGTACGTCCGGGGTCTCACGGCCTACCGCTACCTCGGCCCGCCCGACGGCGAGGCCGCGAAGGCGGCCGTATCGGCCTGGCTGCGTTGCTTCCTCGACGCGGTCTCGCTGGCCGTCACCCAGGCCGAGGTCTTCGCGGCCGACCTCGCCGAGTTGCACGCCCGCTGGGAACAGGACCTGGCCAAAGCCCGCACCCATTCCGGAGTCCGGACAGTGCCGCGGGCCGACTCCGCGATCGCCCGCATCCTGGCCTGCCTCCAGGAGCACCCCGTGTTGACCGCGTCGAGCGTGGTTCGGCTGTTCGACGTCAGCCGCCCCTCGGCCGCGGCCGCGCTCGAGGAGCTGACCGCGGCCGGAATTCTGACGCGCCGTCGGATCGGCCGCGGATACGGCTACCTGGCCACCGACGTGTTCGACCTGCTCACCTTCGCCGAACGCCGACTGGCCAGCACCCGCTGGGACACAACGGCATCAGAGCCTGCGCGGCCGGCGCCGTACCGCCCCGCGACCTGAGAACCGGCGCGGCTGACCGCTGCCTGCTCGACGGCGTCCCGTCCGATGACTTCGCGGTCAGTCAAGGCGGACAGCGGCGGCTGGTGGCGGAGCGCTGCGGCGGGGTCAAGCAGCCGAAAGGCGCTCGATAGGCAAGCCGACTGGCAACCCTGCGAGACGCCGCTTCAGTTGCAGGGCAAGCGTTTCGGCAATCGCGCACGGATAGGCCGGCGTCGGCACTACAGATGTCGATCACTCCAGCGTCGCTGGATGCTAAGTCGGATCAGCCGCCTGAGGCCGTCGGCGCCGGTACTACCAGGGCCCGATCTCGGGAAGGTCGCTGCCCTTGGGGTCACGGGGAACGCGGGACTCGCCATCGTCGCTGTCCCACCGCCTGCCGTACTGGTCGGGCATCGATCCCAGCCCCAATAGGCCATCGGCCTGTCCGGGACGATGCCCAACTCATTCAGGGGATCAACCCGCTGCGGACCGACCGTGCACAGATGCAGCCAGCCATCGCCGGGGTCGAATTCGTAGACGAACACCTCGTACGGTTGCAACCGCCCCAGCGTCACCTTCCGGTCGTCGTGCACCATCTGATCGGGGTCGTCCCAGTCCGGGTCGGGGAGGCCGACGCGCTGCCATCTGCGAGCCAGAACTGATGCAGGTGCGCCAGGTCCCATCGGCCGAACGCGTCGTTGATCGCAGTGGCCAGGTGGGCGAAGGTATGCCTCCGCGGGGCGGCGAAGATGCGGCCGGGGGCGCGGCCAGAGGTCGGCGGCGTGGCCCTCGACGAGGTCGACGCGGATCGACAGCCAGGTCCGGGCCACGCGGTGATCGTCTCAGAGCCAACGGCGGTTCCCGCGGCGGCGCGTCCCGGTCGCGACCGGTTGCTCAGCTTAGCTCAGCTACTTCAACCTGAAATAGTCGGAGTCTGCTGGCAGCCCGTCGGCGCCCGTGTAGTCGTCGGTGTGCTGTGGCCGGCCCTCGTCTGCTCGCACGGTTCGTTAGGCGACCAGGGTGCTGATCTTGATCAGGTTGTGGGCCAGGATGCCGTGCCCGGTCCAGATCTTCGCGCCTTCGGCGGTGTCAATACGGGTTCGGTCCCAGCCGTATCCGCGTTTGAGGGTGCTGATCCTCCCCTCGCAACCGGTTCGCCACTTGACGGTTCGTCGGAACGCCGGTCGATGCTCGGCAACTCGTCGTTGCGCGGAGGGTTTGCCCTTGCGGGGAATCACGACGTTACGGACACCGAGATCATGTAGCTCGTCCTCCACGCTGTTCTCGCCGTAGCCGCGGTCAGCGGTGACCGTTCGCGGGGGCCGGCCGGCGCGTTGGGTGACCCGCTTGACCGCCGGCGCGAGCTGGGGGCGTCAGCGGGATTTCCCTGCTCGATGTTGTGGTCCACGATCACCCCGTCATCGCCCTCGACGATCTGGGCCCTGTGGCCGAATTCCACGGGCTTGCCCAGGCGGCCCTTGGCGATCGGGCGGGCGTCGGGGTCGTGCAGGCTGACCCGTCGGGTGGGCCGTCCGGGGTTTGCCCGGCCAGCCGTTGCCGGGTCTGGGCGACGATCTGGCGGGTCGCGCCGACCAGGTCGGCCAGGTCCTCGACCGCCCGGGCCAGCCGGCCCCGGCGGCGTCCGGCAGTGGCGTCGTGCTTAGCTTCGGCCTTCGCGGCAGCGGCCTTGGCGCGCGCCCTCCGCTCCGACGCCGACCGCCGAGCGCCTCATGCGGATCGCGGACGGGCAGTGACGTGCAGTGGAGCGACATCCGCACCCGAACACGTTGCTCGCACGGGCTGCGAGTTGTCGGTGCCGACGGGTGCCGACGGAAAACTGGGCCGGTGTTGCCGAGGCGGGGTCCTGCGCACGTTGCACCATCGTGCGAACGAAGGCCCGGATCTTCTCCAGCCCGGGCAGCTCACCGACGGTCGACGGGTCGAGCTGCCGGTCGACCTGGCTGATCTCTCGGTCCAGCAACGCCTGTTCCGAGGGGGAGTGCACGTAGAACGCGCCCTTCGACAGCCCGGCGCGGGCACATACGTCGTCGACGGTCAGGTTTCGGAAGCCGCACTCGGTGGCCAGGCCCCGGGCGGCCCGCATGAACTGACACGCCGCGCCGTCCGCCGTCTCCGCGTCGGTCCTCGGCATGTATCCCCCGAATTCGTCATGAAACGTGCACGACCGGGTACGTAGCCTGTAATACAACAAACCGACCAGTCAGTTTTCGGAGTTGGTTGTGTCCAGCACCATGTCGGTTCCCGCCGGCCGGTCCGCGGCCCACCGCTCGGTGGACGCCTCGGGCGAGACGTTCAGCGGGCACTCCCACGGCCGCGGGTGCATCTCGGGAGACTGGTGCTGCTGCCCGTGGCGATCGCGTTGGGGGCCTTCGAGGACAACTACTGGCTGTTCATCCTGCAGATGACGTTCATCATGGGCATGGTCGCGCTCGGCACCCTGATCGTCGCCGGATATGCCCGGGAGATCACGTTGATGCAGGCCGGGCTGACCGGCACCGCGATCTACGTCTCCGGGTGGGCCTACCGGTCGAACTGCGAGGGTCTGAAGTGGCCGTTGCCGGTCGCGGTGGCATTCGGCACGGCGTCGTGGTCTCGATCTCGATCGCGGTGGCGATGGTCCGTTCGCCGGAGTCGCTCACTCGCGCAGGTCGTGTCCTGCACGGGAGGTAGCGGATGCTGATAGGGAGAGCGCGCAGGCGGAGGACCATCCTCGCGGTCGTGTCTGCGATGGTCGCTTCGTTGGTCGCCATGGCCGCGCCGAGTTCGGCGGCCGCGGACACCGACGTCCATGTGGTGCACACCGCCGCGTACGGGGACGTGGTGGTCTCGACCAGCCGCGTGCAGGCCGGCAACGGCAAGGTCTTTGCTGTCACCAACCACCTGGTCCGCAGGTACGCCCAGCGAAATGTCCGCGGCACTCCGGAGGAGTATCTGGTGGTGTTGGCCAGCGACGAGAACGCCGCCGACACGGTCGGGCGGGACGTCAAGACACTGCCCGGTTCGCTGCAGGACCCGCCGGACAAGGCCAGGAACGCGCTCGTGGGACCGGATTTCCTTGCGGTCATCGACGCGACGAAGGGCTCGCCGTCCTACGGCCGTCTGGTGAATACCGCCACGCTGAGCCCGCTCGTGTACAACGAGTTGCACCACGCGCAGTACACCTGGCACAAGGGTGACACCTTGTTCGTCGGTGGCCTGTACACCTCGACGACCTACGCCATGGACGTGTCCGACCTGCCGATGCTCAAGCTCAGGGGCGTGAGCGTGCCGACCGACACGATGTGCGGGTCCGTGCCGGATGCGTACTACGTGTTCCACGACGGCACCGCCTATGCCACCTACATGGGCGGCCCGGTGCTGCCCGGTCCGTGCCGCTATTCGGACGGTTCGATGCGCTCGGGGAACGGTTATGCCGGCAGCCCGGGCGCGGTCGTGCACTTCGACCGGAACGCCAAGGTCCTCTCGATCAGCCCGGCCGCCACGCCGCAGGGTGACAAGGCGGGCACGTGCGACAACCTGCCGCCAACCGGCAAGCCGAGCTGCGCCAACCCGCACGGCATCCAGGCCCGCCCGGACCTGAGCCGGATGGTAACCGGCGATTACGTGGAGCCGAGAAACCTCATCCTGAGCCCCATTCCCCCGGCCTCGGCGAAGCTGTTCCGGCCGACGGTACGGACCTGGGACATCTCCGACCGCAACCACCCGAGGGTCACCGATGTGACCTACCTCCCCGATGACCCGGCGGGCGACCCGAAGGCCCCGCTGTACCGCGAGAACAGCGCGACCATGGAGGTCACGGTCACCCAGCAGCCGGGCCACAAGGGCGCGTTCGCGCAGACTATGCAGGGCGGCGAGATCTTCTACGCGCCCGACATCACCGTGCCGCACCCGCGGTGGCGGAAGGTGTGGGACGACGGTGCCGCGATCAAGGGCTACAACTCCAGATGGGAAGACACCAGCGGGGCCGGCACCCACGGCGGCTGGGTCCAGACCAGTCCGAACGACAAGTTCCTCTACCACTCGACGATGGGTCGCCATGCGGGCATCCTGGGTCCGAATGATCCGGGCGCGCCCGGCGGAATGATGGTGATAAACATCGCCAAGCTGGTGAACGCCGGCGCCGACCCGAGGTGCGACTTGGACGAACACATCACCAAGGACTGCCCGGCGCTGGCCGGTGCCGCCGCGCTCAATCCGACGAAACCGGGCCTGGGGCCGCACTTCGGCACCGTCGACAACTTCGTTCTGGGCGCGGATGTCAAGTACCACGAAACCGACCAACCCGGCCGGCTGGCGGGGACGGACTACTTCGTCTCCCGGGCCGGCAGTGCCTACCACAGTGACCACAAGCTGTGGGTGGCCACGGTGGGCAAAAACGGCGCGCTCTCGGTCGACAAGGACTTCCACGACTTCCTCTACGGCGACAGCTCGCCGGGCTGGAACTTCGACCGAAAGTCCTGGCCGCACGGTCCGTACGGCAACGCAAAGCCGCACAAGGCGTTGTTCGTCGTTGCCGACCGTGACGTGGCCACAGCATCCGAACAACGTGCGGCACACCACGAGCAGCCGATGGCCCCGTACGCGGTGGTTCCGGATCGGGCGCAGAGGGTCGTCGGGCGGCGTCGCCGACCTGCCTCCAACTGCTGACTCCAGCCGGACAAACCGGTCGAACCGACCCCGGGGAGGCGCCGATCTCCGCCCGTCGGATCGAGATCACGTTCAGGCGGGAAGTGACGATCAGTCAGGCGTAGGTGCCGTACGGATCGGGACGGCGGTTTCATGTTGATCGTGAGACGTTTTCGGACGTTTTTTAGCACTATCCACCGGGTAGCCCTCAAAACTCATGACCGAGCCTCGCCGGCACGATCAACTGCGGGTGCCACAACAGCAAGTTCGACATCAACGACGGCCATGTGCTCTCGCCCCCGCCACCAAACCCCTGCCGCCCGTGAAGATCACGGTCAAGAACTGGCCAGGTCAGCAAAGCCTGACTTTTCCGGCGAACTCACGCCTCTTGTCCGCCGCCGTCGCCCGGGATGACCGGCCCGGCGAGCTGAGCCGTCTCGCGCAGAAGCAAAGCTCCCGACGAGGAGATCAGTGACTCGCGGACACGATCAACAACGATGCCAGCAACCCAACCCGATTTCACCCCACAGTGCTTGAACGCCCGCAACGCCGGTGTCGACCTGCTGGCTCTCGGGATGGACGGCGCCGCTATGACCGGGGTGGGCCGCTCCGGCGCGGCGATCGGCTACCGACCGTTGCTCGCCCCGGGCGCCGCGACGTTCACCTTGGAGAACACCGGGGACCCGAAGCTACGCGCCTTCGGCATGGTCAGCGGCAGCCGCGTCGCGCCGTGGATGGCCCAGGACACCCCAGCGGCGCGCGCCTTCCACGACGCCCTGGCCCGTTTCGCCCCGGACCTAATCCCGGACGGCGAGACCATGCTCGGGTGGACCTCCGGCAAGCTGCTCGAGGCGGCCCTCGACAAGCTTTCCGCCGGTGCGCTGACGCCGCGTTCGGCCGCATCCACGGCGAAACCCTCGGCGGCTCACGGGGGCGCTGACCTTCATCCCCGGTGAGAAACACGCGATCAGCGGTGGCTGCATCTGCTTTGAACCACTCGGCCCGACCGGGTCAACCACCCCGACCGCCGGCAAACCCGTGTGCCACTGAACGAGCGGGCCGACCTGCTGCCTCGCCCGTCCTGCGCGGCCCGCATCGTCACGGCCCTACGCGGGACCTCAGGGCGACGGTCGGTCGGTTCAAGAACGACGCCCCGGCCCACACCGAGTTCTACCGACGATGCGCAGCAGGGACCCGCGGCGTTTCGCGACGGTCGTCACACGCAGGGGGCGGGTCGCTGGTCGCGGCCCTGCATCGAACTGATGCAGCGTCAGATGAACTTACGGTGAGCGCGGCGGCATGGCGGCGGCGCAGCCGCACGTATGCCTGTCGTGCCTGTTCCCCCTGCAGCACTGCCATGTCGCAGTCCCCTTTCCATCCACTGCTCACAACGGTCGACGCGGCTGTAGTGTTCCGCGCCGGCCGTGTCGTTTCGATCAAATCTCGATGGAACATCGGCATCCAATTCCCGCCGGACGGCACCTGGCGGCCGCCGGCTCACGCCGACGGAATCTCGCCCCAGACGAGCAAAACCCGACGTCACCAAAGACCTCGCCCTCCTAGGGCCTGAGACGTCCGTTGCAGCAGGAACGCGAGCCATACCTGTGGGGGCCAGGTTTTCGGCCGGTCACTTCCAGGTGTAGATGACGAACTGGTTCGGGTCGGGGACGAATCCGTTGGGCGTCCCGTCGGGGCTGGAGATGGTGTTGGCCGAGGTGTACTTGTACATGAACTCCCGGGCCTGGCCGTAGTAGTGGTTCCAGGTGTCGCACCGCGGGTAATCGGCCAACCCTTGTGCCCCCGATGCCAGAACGAGCAGCGCCGGGTCGAAAACGATCCGGTCTAACAATAATTCGCGCCAGTGACCGTTTATATCCCTGCTGGACCGCCAATACTCCTGGCAACCGCCATTCACTCAGCCACGACCATTCGACTGTTGAAAGGCAGCAGACATGTGCATTCTTCGAATGTACTGTCGGTGGTGGTGTCGGCGGTTCAGCGTAGGGGTCGCGGATGTTGAGTTCGGCGAAGATCGGAACCTCGTCGTGGCGCTACTACACGAATTCGGCGCCGTGCGCGGCGACGGAGTACTACCTCGGCGTCGGTGAGGCGCCGGGGTACTGGCACGGTCGCGGCCTGGCGGCGCTAGGCCTGGAGCCGGGCGCGGTCGGGTCCGAGGCTCAGCTGGAGGCGCTGTTCGCGCGGGCCCTGCATCCGAGCACAAGGGAGCAGCTCGGTCGGGCGTGGCGCTCGGACGGGGTGACCGGGTTCGACCTGACGTTCTCGGCGCCGAAGAGCGTCAGCGCCCTTTGGGCGTGGGGAGATTCGGGTACGGCCTGGGAACTGCGGGCCGCCCACAAGGCCGCGGTCGCGGCGGCGTTGGGGTACCTGGACGCGCACGCGTCGGCGTCGCGCCGAGGGGTGGACGGGGTCGAACAGGTCGGCTCGGCCGGGTTGGTGGCGGCGTGCTTCGACCACCGCACCTCCCGGTGCGCGGACCCCCAATTGCACACCCACGCCCTGGTCCTGAACAAGGTCCAGTGCGCCGATGGGGTGTGGCGGTCGTTGGACGCCACCGAATTGTTCGGCCACAAGAAATCGGCGGGAATGATCTACCAGGCGGCGTTGCGCAGCGAAATCACGAGTCGTCTTGGTCTGGTTTTCGACACGGCGGACACGCACGGTCAGGCAGAGATAATCGGGGTCCCGTCCGGGCTCCTGAAATTGTGGTCCAAACGCACTGCGCAGATAACGCCAGAGGCCGCGGGAAAGATCGCCGAGTACGAACAATCCCTGGGCCGTTCGCTTACCTCCGGGGAGCGGGCGGCGGTGACCAAGACCGCGGTGCTGAAGACCCGGCCCGGTAAGACCCACCAGCACCCGATGGCCCTTGCCGAGGGTTGGGCCGCCGAAGCCGCGGCAGCCGGCTACCACCGCGAGGACGTCGTCGCAGGTGTGCAGGAGGCAGCCCGGCAAGCGGTGCGGCAACCACCGGCAAGCGGGGCGGCAATCGCCGTCGCCGCGATCCAGGCCGCGGCCGGGTTGCGCTCGACATTCTCCCGGGCCGATGTGGCTGGGCAGGTCGCCGCCCGGTTGCCCGGCGACGGGCGTAGCGCGCAGGAGGTGGTGGCCACGGTCGAGCGGCTCACCGACGAAGCCTTGGAACTCGACGCGGCGGTGTCGGTCGGTTCCCACCCGCGGGGGGTCACCGCCCGGGCTTCGGATGCGCGGTGGGCCGGGGCGACGGTGTTGGCCGCGGAGGCGCGGGTGCTGTCGCTGGCCGAACGCGGCCGCGCGGCCGGTTACGGGCTGGTCCACCCGGCCGTGCTGATCACATCCCTGGCCGACACCGGGCTGGACGCCGATCAACATGCAGCGGTGCGGGCGTTGGCCGGGGACGGGGACTTCGTATCGGTGCTGACCGCCCCGGCCGGGGCCGGGAAGACCGTGACCCTGGGAGCCGCGGCCCGGCTGTGGCGCGGCGAAGGCTATCGGGTGATCGGCCTGGCCCCCTCCGCCCGCGCCGCCGCCGAACTCGCCTCGGCCACAGGGGGAACGGCGGACACCCTCGCGAAGTGGATCCACGACCACCGCCGCCGCGGCCTGCTGCCCGGCCATGAACGGGCCCGCAC